>JAGRMU010000524.1 GCA_020441165.1 Sedimentitalea sp. | reverse complement strand
TGACCCAGAGCTCGGACGCGGGAAAGGCGACCGAGTAGAGCGGCTCGGGCGCCTCGCCCAGACCGTGGGCGTGGCTGTCGGGCAGCACGTGATGCCCGTGCAGGCGCAGGATGCGGCCGGTCGCGCCGCTGGCATAGACCGGCAGGCGGGTATGGCCACCCTCGACCAGGCGGTTGCCGGCGGGCCGGCGCGCACGCACGCGTTGGCCGACCGCGAAGCGCGGCGGAACGCGCCCGGGCCGGTCTGCCGGCGCTCCCCGCGCCAGTACTCCGGCCACGCGTTCGGCCTTGAGCGCCCGATCCGCGAAGGGTCTCGGGCCCGCGGTGCCGTCGCGGCGCAGATCGGCCTCGGTCAGCGCGCCGGTCTCGACCAGCAGATCGGCCAGCGCGGCGATCCACTTCTCGTAATATCCGAAGCGCGCATAGTCCCTTGGCGCCAGCGCCTCGCGGGCGCGCCGCGACATGTCGATGTTCCACAGGCCAAGACCCCCGGCGGCGAGGGTCAGCGCGAGGGCGCGCCGATGCCAGTCGGCGGCGAATGCGGGGATGCCCTGCGGCTCGGGCACTACCGCGCCATCGCCGAAGCGCCCGCCCATGTCATGCACCCGGCTCACGCCGGGACCGCCGGCAGGCCGGTGCCGATCATGCTGTCGCGGGTAACCAGCGCGGCCAGCGCGTCCTCGTCCAGCCCGTCGCTGCCCGCAGGGCGCATCGGCAACACCAGATAGCGGATCTCGGCGGTCGAGTCCCAGACCCGCACCGCCGTCCGCGCGGGCAGCGCCACGCCGAATTCGGCCAGCACCCGGCGCGGCTCGCGCACCGCGCGGGCGCGATAGGCGTCGGACTTGTACCACGCGGGCGGAATGCCCAGAAGCGGCCACGGATAGCAGCTGCACAGGGTGCAGACGACCATGTTGTGCACCTCGGGCGTGTTCTCGACCACCACGACATGCTCGCCCTGCCGCCCGAAAAAGCCCAGATCGGCCACCACCGCCGTGGCATCCTCCAGAAGGGCGGCGCGGAAGGCCGGATCGCGCCAGGCCCGCGCCACCACCCGCGCACCGTTCTGCGGCCCGATCCGGTTCTGATAGGTGTCGATGATCTCGTCCAGCGCCGCCGGGTCGATCAACCCCTTGCGAGTCAGCAGCGTTTCCAGCGCCTTGACCCGCAACGCCGGGTCGGGCGGCAGCAGCGCATGGGGGTGATCGTGGTCGTGATGATCGTGGGGCATGGCGCGATCTTGCGCCCGCGAAACCCGGCTTGTCCAGCCCGATCGTCGCGCCGCAACATCCTCCCTTGCCCCTGACCGCGTTCTTGCCTAGATACCGCCCGGATA
>JAGRMU010000523.1 GCA_020441165.1 Sedimentitalea sp. | reverse complement strand
TCCAGGACAGCGGCGACACCACGCTCTTGAAGGGCGAGCATGTGGACAAGCAGGAGTTCGACCAGGCCTGCGAGAAGGCGATCGCCAAGGGCGGGCGCCCGGCCACCGGCGAGCCGATCCTCTTGGGCATCACCAAGGCGTCTCTGCAGACCCGCAGCTTCATCTCGGCGGCCTCCTTCCAGGAGACCACGCGGGTGCTCACCGAGGCCTCGGTCCAGGGCAAGCGCGACAAGCTGGTCGGGCTCAAGGAGAACGTCATCGTCGGACGGCTGATCCCGGCCGGCACCGGCGGCGCCACCCAGCGGGTCCGCCGGATCGCCCAGGAGCGCGACAACGTGGTCATCGCCGCGCGCCGCGAGGAGGCCGAGGCGGCCGCCGCCCTGGCCGCACCCGAGCCCGAGGACGACGTGATCGGCGGCGATGTCTTCGACACGCTGGTCGAGACGCCCGAAAGCCGCGACTGACCCTGTCGCGAAAAAAGGCCCCCGCGCCGAAAGGTGCGGGGGCCTTGTCGTTCCGGGGGCCTGCGCTGGCAGCCTCGAAAATGGTACCTGTCTATTGGCGCGGCGCGCGCCCTATGCCCATCGCTGCACGGCCGCATCCGAATCGGTCGGCCCGGTATTGAAGGCGATCCGCGCGCCCGGCGCGTGTTCGTGAACGGCGTTGACGAGCCTTTCGAACACCTCGAAGTGATCGTCGTCCTTGCGCACCCCGGCCCCGATCAGGACCACGTCATAGGGAGTGTCCTTCAGCGCCGCGACCACCTGGTCCGTCGCCGTGTCGCCGCTGAAGATAAAGCCGATGGCGGCGTCATAGCCCAACCCGTTCAGCTTCGCCTCGTCGGCCCTGAGGGCCTTCTCCAGCTTTTCGGGCGTCAGCCCGGGCCATTTGGCATAGTTGACAACGCTCGGATGCCACCCCACCAGCAGAACCTTCTTTCCCACCATCCGTCTCCCTGTCTCGATCTTGCGGCGCTGCGATGCTATGGCCGCGACACATGCCCATGTCGTGCGGCGCCTGAAATTAGTTTACATGGAATTCAAAATCATGGCAACCGATGACGCGCCGATACGGCCGCGGTCGCTTGGCCGGCAGCTGAACTTCGCGGCAGGGGCCTGCACCGCCATGTGCAATGCCCGGCTGGCCGCTTACGATCTGACCCTGCCGCAATGGGTGGTGCTGTCGGCGCTGTGGCAGCGCGACGGTCTGACCGTGGGCGAGATCGCCGAGTACAGCGGCAACAACATCCCGGCCACGTCGCGGATCCTGGACCGGATGGTCGAGAAGGATCTCGTGCAGCGCGAAGTCGACGACCGGGACCGGCGCGCGGTGCGCGTCTGCCTCGCCGAGGCGGGCCGCGTGCTGCGCCCTCTTGAGACGTTCCACGAGCGGGTGAACGACACCCTGCTGGAGGGATTCACCCAGCGGGAGGCCGAATTGCTCTATGCGCTCCTTGCGCGGGTCGAGGATCGGGCGCTCGGATGGTCGGCGGAGTGACGAAACTCCGCAGTGTCGCGATCCGCCCTTTCCTTCGCGCGCGGCCCGGTGTTTCTTGGCGCGGGTCGAGCGGGCGGTGCGAAAAGGGCAGGGCATGACGGCTAGGGTGAAGCTCATCGGGCTGCTGCGCTTCTCGGTGCTCACCCCCACCTATTATTCCGAAACCTTCGACACGCTCGAGAAGACCGCGGCGCATCTCTTCGCGCCCGAGCGGATGACGCTGCGATTCCGGCTTTTCGAGACCCTCTGCCTGCCCTCGCTGCGCCGCCAGGGCGACAAGGACTTCGAGGCGGTGGTGCTAACCGCCGCGTCGCTGCCCGACACCTATCTGGACCGGCTGCGCGCGCTGCTGCGGCCGATCCCCAACATCCGCCTGCGCGCGGTGGGCACCGACAATCACTACCGGCTGCTGCGCAGGGGCTATGGCTCGGTCGATGCCGGAGAGGCCACGCACCGGGCCCTCTTCCGGCTCGACGACGACGATGCGGTGGACCGCGATTTCATCGCCCGGACCCGCCGGCTGGCCGAGGGGCTGCTGGCGGTGCAGGACCCCGAGACGCCCTTCGTCATCGCGCACAACCGCGGCTTCTACGTGCGTATCCGTCCCGGCGGCAACGAGGTCT
>JAGRMU010000108.1:1719-2960 GCA_020441165.1 Sedimentitalea sp. | reverse complement strand
CATTATCCGCCGCGCACCCGCGAGGTCTATGCGGCGAAGGAAGAGGGGCGCGTGGCCGAGCCGCGCCCACGGGTCGGGGCGGATCTCGACCGCGCGCTCGAAGAGATCGCCAATACGCGGATCGTCTATCACTCGCTCGCCGCGGAGGCCTCCTCCGACAATCGCGAGGACATCGCCGAGGCCCTGTTCCGGTCCGGAGAGCTTCTGGCGAAGGGCGGCAAACTTGCCTCGGAAGGAGGGGTTTACATGGCCGAGGAACACTCATTCGAAGACCTGCGAACCCGCTATGCAGATCAGGTCGCGCGTGTCGAGGGCATGATCGAGGCGAAGCCGGAGGCGGAGCGGCCGCGGCTCGAGCGGAGCCTCAACGAGATCCAGACGCGGCTGGCGCATATGCAGCCGCTGGGGCTCAGGTCAGTGACGCTCACCGAGAAGCCCTCGGAGGGCGGGGTCTATTCCGAGACCAATATCGATGCAGCCCGGCTCGACCGCTTGCGGGACCCCGAGGTGCGGGCGCAGGTCGATACGGCACTTCGGGGAACCGGGATCAGTTCGTCCGTGGTGGTCGCGCGGATGGAGACGGGCGCGCAGAACGCCGCGCTGGAGAGGCAATGGATCGCCGACGATCTGGCGCGGGTGGCCGAGAGGGACGGTCTCAACCTCGAGCGTCGCGCGGATCTGGAGACGGCGCGCGAGACCCTCAACCGGGCCCATGTGCAACTCGGCGTCGCGCTGGAGCGGGCAGGGGTCTTGCGCGAAGACGGTGTCGTGGAAGATCGCACCGTGGCGGAGAGGGTCCATTATCACTCGGATGCCGCCGAGACCATGGAACGCACGATCCGCCAGGACATGCGTTCGGAAGGCCTGACCGAGGACCAGATCGAGGCCCTTGAATGGGAGATCGCCTCCCGCGCGGAGCGGCGTATCGAGGAGGAGCAGCGGAGCTACCTCGATGCGCATCCCGAACTCCTCGCGCGCCCGGGCGACGTGATCGACCGGTCCGAACCCTACAGGGAGCACATCACTGACGAGGCCCGGGCCCGCGAGATCACCCGCGAGGTCGACCGGATCATGGCGGGGCGAGATACGCGGAAGCCCGTTGCGGAGGCCGTCACGGAAGAGTTCCGCGCCCGCTATCCCGATATGCCGTCGCATCTCGCCCGCGGGCTTGGCGCGACCTATGCGGCCGTCACCGAGCTGCGCGACACCGAGGCCATCAACCAGGTCCGCCGCGAAAACGA
>JAGRMU010000108.1:0-1664 GCA_020441165.1 Sedimentitalea sp. | reverse complement strand
GGGAAGCTGTCGAGGGCGCGCCGATTGCCGACCCAGACCTCCGGCGTGTGGTCGATCACGAGCGCGCTGGCAACCTCCACTCGCCGTTCCAGGATGACGGGCAGCGCCTGAGCTACCGCGACGCCGTCGAGCGGGATCTCGACGCGGTGCAGATCGACCGGCTGCGGGATGGGGATGTCGACGTGCTGAAGACCCAAATCGAAGACCGCCTCGACCGACTCTATGCCGCCAAAACCTATCTGCAATCCGACGCGGCGACCGCCAACAGCGAGGCGACCCGCGCCGTGGTCGAGGAGATCGCAGACCGCGAGTTCGAGCTCCACCGCGCCGATCTTGTCGACGGCGAGACCAAGCGCGGGGAGACCCACTGATGGGAGGGGTGGGGACGGGCCGCCTCACCGTCGGCGTGGTGCTGGTCACGCTCGTCGCCATCGCGATCGGCTATGTCATCGCCTCGGCCGTGATCACCTTCCGCAATCTGGGCTTCCGGGCCGAGATCGATTTCTTCTACATCGCGCAGAACTACCGGGCGATCGGTGCCGCCCGTCCCGACGACTTCCGCCTGATCAACCTGATCATGGGCGGGGCGGGGGTGGCGGGCCTCATGATGTGTCTTGCGATGTCCGGCTCGGCGCTCACCCGCTTCGGCTACACTCATTGGCAGACACGCCGGGAGATGAAGCGGAACGGCTTCTTCGGTGCGCCGGGCACGGGCTTTGTCATCGGCAAGCTGGGAAAGCCCGGCTCGCGCGCGCCGTTCCTCTGCTCCCGGACCTTCCCTCACGCGCTGATCGTGGCGCCGACCGGGCGTGGCAAGACCACCGGATTTGTCATCCCGAACCTGCTGACCTGGCAGGGTTCGGCGGTCGTCCTGGACGTGAAGGGCGAATGTTTCGAGGCCTCGGCCCGCCACCGGGCGGCGCAGGGCGATGCGGTGTTCCGGTTCGCCCCGACGGATTGGGAGGACAGGCGGACGCATCGCTACAATCCCCTCCTGAGGATCTTCGAGCTCAAGGACCCGGCGCGCCAGCAGATGGAACTGCTGCTCCTGGCCACGCTCTTCCTGCAGAATGACAATGACCGGGTGCAGGGCCTCCTGAAGGGCGGGATCGATCTCTTCGTCGCGGCGGGTCTGCTGGCCTTCCAGCGCCGCAGGCCGACGCTCGGAGAGATTTACCGCATCGCCGCCTCGGGCGGGCAAAAACAGAAGGAATACCTCGCCCGCGCCCACGAGGTCCACAACGCCGCGGCGCGGCTGATATTCACGCGGCTGGCCTCGACCAACAACGACACGCTGACCTCCTATGTCTCGCTCCTGATGACCTCCGGTCTCGATCAGTGGCAGAACCCGGCGATCGATGATGCGACGGCAGTGTCGGATTTCGACTTCCGGACGATCCGCAGGAAACCCTTCAGCGTCTATCTCGTCGTCCAGCCCCTGATGGTGAAGCCGCTCGCGCCGTTGATCCGGCTCTTCTTCTCGGACCTGCTGTCCGCACTTCAGGACAGGGAGCCGGGCCCCGACGAGCCCTGGCCGGTCATGATCATGCTCGTCGAGTTCAACCGGCTCGGAAAGATGCCGATCGTGGCCGAGAGTATCGAGGTGCTGAGGCATTATCGCGGGCATCTCGCGGTGGTCACCCAGACCATCCCGGCCATCCACG
>JAGRMU010000007.1 GCA_020441165.1 Sedimentitalea sp. | reverse complement strand
GCGAGGTGATCGGGCGGGCGGACCTGCTGACCCAGGTCAGCCGCGGCTCGGCGCATCTGGACGATCTCGACCTGAACCCGCTGCTGATCACCGTCGATGGCGCCAGCAAGATCGTCTATGACCGCGACAAGGAGCGCAACGCGGTGCCCGACACGCTGGATGCCGAGATCGTGCGTGACGCGGCGCGCTTTCTTCGGGACGGCGAGAAGATGCAGCTTTTCTATGCGGTGCAGAACACCCATCGCACCGTCGGCACCCGCACCAGCAGTCACATCGTGCGCAATTTCGGCATGAACAACGCCTTCCAGCGCGATCACCTGACGGTCAAGCTGCAGGGCTCGGCCGGGCAGAGCCTCGGGGCCTTCGCGGCGCTGGGGCTGAAGCTGGAAGTGTCCGGGGACGCCAACGACTATGTCGGCAAGGGCCTGTCGGGCGGCACCATCGTGGTGCGCCCGCCGCAGGTCAGCCCGCTGGAGGCCTCGCGCAACACGATCATCGGCAACACCGTGCTCTACGGGGCGACGCGGGGGTTCCTTTTTGCCGCGGGCCGCGCCGGCGAGCGGTTCGCGGTGCGCAACTCGGGCGCGCATGCGGTGATCGAGGGCTGCGGGTCGAACGGCTGCGAATACATGACCGGCGGGGTGGCGGTGATCCTGGGCGAGATCGGGGCCAATTTCGGCGCCGGGATGACCGGGGGCATGGCCTATCTCTACGATCCCGAGGGCACCGCGCGGACCCTGATGAACCTCGAGACCCTGGTGACCTGCCCGGTGAGCGTGCCGCACTGGGAGCGGCAGCTGCAGGAGCTGGTCGAGCGCCACGCCGCCGAGACCGGCAGCCGCAAGGCGCAGGGGATCCTGCAGCACTGGGAGTTGGAGCGCGGGCATTTCCTGCAGGTCTGCCCGAAGGAGATGCTGGCGCACCTGCCCGCGCCGCTGACCGCCGAGGCGGCGGCGATGCCGGCCGAGTGAGACCCCGGCGCCGCCCCGGTGCATGACCGGGGCGGCGTGGCGGCCGGAACGAATTGGCAACGTTTTGCGGTCATACTGCCTTGTGCGGCGCGTTCAGGGGCAGGCATGGCCACCGATTATACCGATCAGTTCTACGTCATGGATCCGGGCAATGCGCCGCCGGCGGGCAGCGCGTTGCAGGCGCAGCAGTTCACCTTCACCGACCGCAACGACAACGGCATCATCCGTCCGGGCGACCGCGACCTTTTCGAGGGCAACCGGATCACCTCGGTCTGGTATGGCGACACGGTTACCGTGAGGATCCCCGGCCAGGGCGAGGTGAAGATCACCGGCGTCACCTTCTACGTGCAGAACGGGCCGGCGGTATTCACGCCGACCGACGGCAGCTTCCTGCGCGACGCCACCTTCGTGCGCTCGAGTTGGGTGAACACCAGCACGCAGGTGAATGTCTCGGCGCTGACCCCGCCCTGTTTCACGCCGGGCACCCGGATCGAGACCGCCGCCGGGCCGCGCCCGGTGCAGAAGATCGCGGTCGGCGATCTGGTCCGGACCGCCGATGACGGATTGCAGCCGGTGCTCTGGATCGGGCGGGCGCGGGTGGCGGCGCGCGGGCCCTTCGCGCCGGTGCGCATCGCCCGCGGCGCGCTCGGCAACGCGCGGGCGTTGACCGTCAGCCAGCAGCACCGGATCCTGATCGCCGGCTGGGGCGCACAGGTCTATGCCGGGCAGGACGCGGTGCTGGTGCCGGCGCGGCACCTGGTCGACGGCAGGCGGGTGCGGCTGATGGAGGGCGGCGAGGTCACCTATCTGCATCTGGGCTTTGCGGGTCATGCGCTGGTACGCTCGGAAGGGATCTGGACCGAGAGCCATTTCGCCTCGGTCGCCGCGCGCGCCGAAGGCGCGGCGCTGTTCGGGGCGCAGGGGGGCGAGGCGGCCCCGCGGCTGGTGCGGCCGGCGGCCCTGGGCCATGAATCGCGCCTGATCCGGTCATCGGTGCTTTCCTGAGGACGCGCGGCCCCCTATAGCTGCGGCCCATGGCGAGATCCGCGAAACCCAAGGCGAAACCGGCGCCGGCCCCGCGCGGGGTCGACCGGGTGCTGGCGCCCTGGCGCTGGACGGTGCGCTGGGTGCTGCGCGGCCTGATGGGTCTTGGCGCGGCGATCGTGGCGCTGGTGCTTCTCTTCGCGGTGGTCAACCCGCCGACCACGATCACCATGCTCTCCGAGGGCTGGCGGCTGGGCGGGGTCGAGCAGGACTGGGTGGCGATGGAGGAGATCGCGCCGGTCATGGCACGCTCGGCGGTGGCCGCCGAGGACGCCGATTTCTGCCTGCACTGGGGGTTCGACGTGGCGGCGATCCGGGCCGCCCTGGCCGATGGCGGAACGCGTGGCGGCTCGACGATCAGCCAGCAGGTGGTCAAGAACGTCTTCCTCTGGCAGGGGCGCAGCTGGCCGCGCAAGGCGCTGGAGGCGCTGATCACGCCGCTGGTGGAACTGGTCTGGTCGAAGCGGCGGATCCTCGAGGTCTATCTCAACATCGCCGAGATGGGCGAGGGGGTGTTCGGCGTGAAGGCCGCGGCGGCGGCGCATTTCGGGGTATCGCCCGAGGCGCTGAGCGCGCGCCAGGCGGCGCTGCTGGCGGCGGTGCTGCCGTCGCCGCGCACCCGGTCCGCGAGCCAGCCCTCGAAACAGGTCCGGCGCCGGGCGGCGTCGATCATGGACGGGGCGGAGACGATCCGCGCGGACGGGCGCGCGGCGTGTTTCGAGGATTGAAACCGGCGCCGTCTCGGGGCATGGAGGGGGCAGCCCGCAACCACCCGTCCGGAGTGCCATGGCCCGCCTGTTCCACGTCCCGCTCTCGCCCTTCTGCCGCAAGGTGCGCCTGTCGCTGGCGGAAAAGAAGATCGATGTCGAGCTGGTCGAGGAACGCTATTGGGAGGCGGATCCGGATTTCCTGCGCCGCAACCCGGCCGGCAAGGTGCCGGTGATCCGGCTCGACGGCAAGCTGATGGCCGAGAGCGCCGCGATCTGCGAATATATCGAGGAGACCCGGCCCACCCCGCCGCTGATGCCCGCCGATCCCGAGGGCCGCTACGAGGTGCGCCGGCTGGTCGGCTGGTTCGACGACAAGTTCCACCACGAGGTCACCGCCAAGCTGCTTTACGAGCGGGTCAACAAGAAGGTCATGGGCTCGGGTTATCCCGACAGCCGCAACGTCAAGGACGGGGCCAGGGCGATCAAGTATCACCTCGATTACATGGCCTGGCTGCTGGATCACCGGCGCTGGCTGGCCGGGGATGCGATGAGCCTTGCCGATTTTGCCGCCGCCGCGCATCTGAGCGCGCTCGACTACATCTCGGACGTGGACTGGAACCGCTCGGGGGTGGTCAAGGACTGGTATGCCAAGATCAAGTCGCGCCCGGCCTTCCGCTCGATCCTGGCCGACCAGATCCCCGGCTTCCGCCCGCCGGCGCATTATGCCGACCTGGATTTCTGAGCCGCGGGGCGCGCGGGGGGCTGTCTGCCCCCCATCGCCTGCGGCGATCCCCCCCGAGGATATTTGCGGCCAGAAGAATGACGGGTGAGGCGCTGAAGGCGCGGCTGCTGGCGCGGGCGGTCGCGGAGGGCTTTGCCGCCTGCCGCGTCTGCCGGCCCTGGGACGTGCCGGAGGTGCCGGCGCGGCTGGCGGCCTGGCTGGCGGCGGGGCATCACGGGCAGATGGGCTGGATGGCGGAGCGCGTCCATTGGCGCGGCGATCCGGCGGCGCTCTGGCCCGAGGCGCGCTCGGTGATCGTGCTGGCCGAGAGCTATACGCCCGCGGAAGATCCGCTGGCGGCGCTGGCGCGGCGCGATTGCGGGGCGGTCTCGGTCTATGCCCGCAACCGCGATTATCACGATCTGGTCAAGAAGCGGCTGAAACGGCTGGCGCGCTGGCTGATCGCGGAGGCGGAGGGAGACGAGGGGAGCGGGCTCTCGTCGCAGTCGGGGACAGGCGCCCGCGCGGCGCCTGCTGCGCAGACGCCGGAGAGGGGGGCGCTCTCGGCGCCTGCTGCGCAGACGCCTGCCGCGCCTTCGAACACCTTCACGCCTGTGGGCGTGAAAGTGTTCGTGGATACCGCGCCCGTTCCGGAGAAGCCGCTGGGCCAGGCGGCGGGGCTGGGCTGGCAGGGCAAGCATACCAACCTGGTGAGCCGCGAGCTGGGCTCGTGGTTCTTCATCGGATCGATCTTCACCACGCTGGATCTGCCCGTGGATGCGCCCGAGGCGGACCATTGCGGCTCCTGCCGGGCGTGCCTCGACATCTGTCCGACGGCGGCGTTCCCGGCGCCCTATCGGCTCGATGCGCGGCGCTGCATTTCCTACCTGACCATCGAGCACAAGGGGCCGGTGCATACGGAGTTGCGGGCGCGGATGGGCAACCGCATCTACGGCTGCGACGATTGCCTGGCCGCCTGCCCCTGGAACAAGTTCGCGGTCGCGGCCAGCGATCTGCGCTATGCGGCGCGGGACGACCTGGTGGCGCCGCCGCTCGCGGAGCTTGCGGGGCTGGACGATGCCGGGTTCCGGGCGCATTTCTCGGGCTCGCCGATCAAGCGCATCGGGCGGGACCGCTTCGTGCGCAACGTGCTTTATGCCATCGGCAATTCCGGGGATCCGCGCCTGCTTGCCGTGGCACAGCGGCTGGCCGGGGATGCCGATCCGGCGGTGGCGGATGCGGCGCGGTGGGCGGCGTTGCGGCTCGCGATCTGAGGCAGGGACAGGAGAGGGGGCGGGCATGGCGCTGCTGTTGGGCGTGGACACGGGCGGGACCTACACGGATGCGGTGCTGATCCGCGAGGAGCGGGTGATCGCCAGCGCCAAGGCGCTGACTACGCGCCAGGATCTGGCGATCGGGGTCGGCGGGGCGGTGCGCGCGGTGCTGGACGAGGCCGGGGTCCGGCCCGGCGAGATCGGGCTGGCGTCGCTGTCGACGACGCTGGCGACCAATGCGCTGGTCGAGGGGCAGGGCGGGCGCGTGGCGCTGATCCATATCGGTTTCGGCGCGGGGGATCTGGACCGGCACGGGCTGAGCGCGGCGCTGAAGGGCGATCCGGCGCTGCTGCTCGCCGGCGGGCACAGCCATGCCGGTGGCGAGGCGGCACCGCTGGACGTCGCCGCGCTGGAAGCCTTCCTGGAGACGGACGGGGCGCATGTGTCGGGCTTTGCGGTGGCGGCGCAATTCGCCACCCGCAACCCGGCGCACGAGCTGGAGGCGGCGCGCATCATCGCGGCGCGGACCGGGGCGCCGGTGACCTGTTCGCACGAGCTGTCGGCGCGCCTGAACGGGCCGAAGCGGGCGGTGACCGCGGTGCTGAACGCGCGGCTGATCGGGATGATCGACCGGCTGATCGGGCGCGCGCAGGACGTGCTGCGCGAGCTGGGGATCGCGGCGCCGATGATGGTGGTGCGCGGCGACGGGGCGCTGATGTCGGCCGCCCAGGCGCGGGCGCGGCCCATCGAGACGATCCTCAGCGGCCCGGCGGCCTCGCTGGTCGGGGCGCGCTGGCTGACCGGGGCCGAGGAGGCGCTGGTCTCGGATATCGGCGGGACCACCACCGACGTCGCGATGCTGCGCGGCGGGCGGCCGGCGATCGACCCGGCCGGCGCGCGGGTCGGCGGCTTTCGCACCATGGTCGAGGCGGTGGCGATGCATACCAGCGGGCTGGGCGGCGACAGCCAGGTGCATGTGGCGGGCGCGGGTCTGGCGGGTGGCGTGACGCTGGGGCCGCGGCGGCTGGTGCCGGTGTCGCTGATCGCCGTGGAGGCGCCCGAGGCGGTGCACGGCGCGCTCGATGCGCAGCTGCGCGCCACCGCGCCGGGCGAGATGGATGCGCGCTTCGTGCGGGCGGTGCCGGGGATGGCGGCCGAGGGGCTGGGGCCGCGCGAGGCGGCGCTGCTGGAACGGATCGGCGGCGGCGTTCATCCGCTGGGCGCGGTGCTGCGCACCCGCATGGAGCACGGCGCGCTGGGGCGGCTGGTGGATCGCGGGCTGGTGCAGCTGGCCGGGGTCACGCCCTCGGATGCCAGCCACGTTCTGGGCACGCTGGAGGCCTGGGACGGGGCGGCGGCGCAGAAGGCGCTGACCCTGACGGCGCGCAAGCGCCTGGGTTCGGGCGAGCGGCTGGCGCCGGATGCCGGCGCGCTGGCGCGGATGATCGTCGACCGGCTGACCGAGCAGACGGTGATGACCCTGCTGGAGACCGCCATCGCCGAGGAGGCGCCAGCCTTTTCCGGCGCGCCCGCGATCCTCGCGCAGCACGAGCTGCTCCGCCGGAGCTTTGCCGGGCATCGCGGGCTGCTGGCGCTGGAGGCGCGGCTGGCCGCCGATGTGGTGGGCCTGGGCGCCTCGGCGCCGACCTATTACCCCGCGGTGGGGGCGCGGCTGGGCTGCCGGATGATCCTGCCGCCCCATTCCGGGGTGGCCAATGCCATCGGCGCGGTGGTCGGGCTGATCCGGGCGCGGCGTGCCGGTACCGTCACCGCCCCCGCCGAGGGCCGGTACCGGGCGCATCTGGAGACCGGGCCCGAGGATTTCACCACCCCCGAGGAGGCGTTGCGTCGGCTGGAGGATGTGCTCGGGGAGGCGGCCCAGCAGGCGGCGCGCGAGGCCGGCGCCGAGGCGATCGAGCTGCACGTGGCGCGCGATCTGCGCCGGGCGTCGGTCGAGGGGCGGGAGGTGTTCGTGGAGGCCGAGATCACCGTCGAGGCCAGCGGGCGGCCGCGGACGGCGCAGGGCTGAGCGCGCGCCGGGTCAGGCCCGCCGCGCGCTGGTTTCTTGCGTGCCGGTCAGACCGGCGGGCGTCCGCGCACCGCGCGGGCGATCATCGCCACCACGAAAAGGACGATGAAGATGAAGAACAGGATCTGCGCGATCCCGGCGGAGGCCCCGGCAATGCCGCCGAATCCCAGAACGGCGGCGATCAGGGCGATGACCAGAAACGTGACGGCCCAACCAAGCATGATATGTCTCCTCTCTATGCGTGCTTCTGCACCCATAACGTCATGCCGGGCGATCCGGTTCCCTGCCGGGGCGCCGCTCACTCGGCGGCGCGGCGGGGCAGCACCCAGCCGGGGCGCGGGAAGTGGCAGGTATAGCCGTTGGGAAACCGCTCGAGATAATCCTGGTGCTCGGGCTCGGCCTGCCAGAAATCGCCGGCCGGTTCGACCTCGGTGACCACGCGGCCGGGCCAGAGGCCGGAGGCCTCGACATCGGCGATGGTGTCCTCGGCCACGCGTTTCTGGGTCTCGTCGAGGTAGTAGATCGCCGAGCGGTAGCTGGGGCCGAGATCGTTGCCCTGCCGGTTCGGGGTGGTGGGGTCGTGGATCTGGAAGAAGAATTCCAGCAGCTCGCGATAGCTGGTGCGCTCGGGATCGAAGGTGATCTCGATGGCCTCGGCATGGGTGCCGTGGTTGCGATAGGTGGCGTTGGGCACGTCCCCCCCGCTATAGCCCACGCGCGTTGCGATCACGCCGGGGCGCCTGCGGATCAGGTCCTGCATCCCCCAGAAGCATCCGCCCGCCAGAATCGCCGTTTCGGTCCTTGTCATGCCACGTCCTCCACCTGGGTGAGATAATCGCCGTAACCCTCGGCCTCCATGTCGTCGCGATGGATGAAGCGGAGGGCGGCGGAATTGATGCAATAGCGCAGCCCCCCCCGGTCGCGGGGCCCGTCGGGAAAGACATGGCCGAGATGGCTGTCGCCATGGGCGCTGCGCACCTCGGTGCGGATCATCCCGAGGCTGCGGTCTTCCCGCTCGGCCACATGCGCCGGCTCGATCGGCTTGGTGAAGCTGGGCCAGCCGCAACCGCTTTCGTACTTGTCGGCGCTGGCGAAGAGCGGCTCGCCCGAGACGATGTCGACATAGATGCCGGGCGCCTTGTTGTGCAACAGCTTGCCGGTGCCGGGGCGCTCGGTGCCGCCTTCCTGGGTGACGTGGTATTCTTCGGCCGAGAGCGCCGCGATGGCGTCCGGATCCTTGGCATATCGGGTCATGTCCGTCCTCCGCCCGGGGTGTCTGGGTGCGATGAGACCATATCGAGTCACGAATTTCACCCTTTTCCGAGGCGCCAGCCCCGGATCGCGCCCGACCCGCCCCCAGGGCGGGCGCGATTGCGCCCACCCTCGGGCCGGGCGCGATCCTCGGCGCGGGTGTCGACGTGGTTCGGGCAGGACCCATCCATGTGCAGTAGATGGGACAGCGCGGGCGGAAATCAAAGCCCGATTTCGCGGCGCGCGGAGCCTTGCCGACTGATCCGGAGCGGCCGCCCGAGCGTATCAGGGGCAAAGACAGGGAGATTGCCATGACGCGCATCGTTCTGGGAATGATCGTCGCACTCGCCGCTGCTTTTGCGGCGCAGGTCGCGTTGGCGCGCGAGGTGGGCGGGACCTTCGCCTCCATCGACGGCGGCACGCTCAGCCTCGAGGACTGGCGCGGCGGGCCGGTGCTGGTGGTCAACACCGCCTCGCGCTGCGGCTTCACCGGCCAGTACGCGGGGCTTCAGGACATCTACGACCGCTATCGCGACCGGGGCCTGGTGGTGCTGGCGGTGCCCTCGGACGATTTCCGGCAGGAGCTGGGCAGCGCCGCGGAGGTCAAGGAATTCTGCGAGGTGAATTTCGATCTCGACCTGCCGATGACCGACATCACCGCGGTGACCGGGCCGCAGGCGCATCCCTTCTACAAGGCGGTGAAGGCCGAGACCGGGTTCGAGCCGCGGTGGAACTTCAACAAGGTGCTGATCGGCCCGGACGGCGCGGTTGTGGAGACCTGGGGCTCGGCGACGCGGCCCGACTCGCGCGCCGTGACCAGCCGGATCGAGGCGCTGCTCAAGTGACCGGAGGCGCGCGCGGCGGCTGGCGCGAGAGCTGCACCGCGAGGATGCTGAAGGTCACGATCAGCACCCCGACAGCATCCCATCCGCGCAGCGTTTCGCCCAGCAGCACCGCGGCGATGACCACGCCGAAGACCGGGTTGAGGAAGTGGAAGGTGGCGGCGCGCACCGGGCCGATCCGGTGCAGCAGCATCACCCAGATCAGCGTCGCGGTGAGGCCCGGCACCAGCGTCGTGTAGGCGAAGGCGATCGCCAGCGGCCAGCTGGGGCGCAGGAACAGCTCTTCGGTCAGCGGCGCGGCGACGAAGAGCACCGCCGAGCCGATCAGCATCTGCAGCCCGACGATCATCATGAAATTGCCCCCCGAGGTGGCGCCGCGCACCGCCAGCGTCGCGAAAGTCAGCGCCAGCACCCCGATCCCGCAGAGCATCACCCCGTAGAGGTCGACCCCGGCGCTGATCCGGCTGCCCATGATCAGCGCCACCCCGAGCACCCCGGCCAGCAGCCCCAGGATGCCGAGCGGGCGCAGCCGCTCGCCCAGGATCAGCCAGCTGGCCAGCGCCACCAGCAGCGGCATGGTCGAGGCGATGATCGCCGCCAGCGAGGCTTCGACGGTCTGCATGGCGACGAAGTTGAGCCCGAGGTAAAGCGCGTTCTGGCAGATGCCGAAAAGGATGGTGGCGTGCCACTGCCGGCGGGTCAGGCGCCAGCTCTGGCCCATCATCCGCGCGATGGCGACGCCCAGCAGGCCCGAGATCAGGAAGCGCAGCGCGAGGCTGAAGAGCGGCGAGGCGTCGGCGACGATGATCCGCGCCGAGGTGAAGGCCGAGGACCACATCAGGGCAAAGGCCAGCCCCATGGCGATCGAGCGGGTGTCCATCGGGTATCCCTGTTCCGGCCGGTCCTGCGGCGGCCCCAGGCCCCCTTAGCCGCTCGCCCCGGCGCCGGCAAGGGCGGGCGGGATCAGCCGTTCTCGGCGGGGCCGGCGGGTTCCCAGAGCTCGATCGGATTGCCCTCGGGGTCGTGGATGCCGACGATGCCCTGCCAGCCGCGTCAGGCCTCGTCGCAGCGGACTGCGCATCGCATGCTGCCCAGACCGTGCCTTGCAAGCGTTGGGACGCCACATTACATCTGCTTCAGCGGCTGCGAAATCCGGCCGATATCAGGGGCCTGTGCGGCGACGGGGCATTTGCTTCTGCGCCAGATCCGCGCGAAACAGTCCGGTAGGAGAAATACCCGATGAAATGTCCGATTGACGAAACAGAACTGGTGATGAGCGATCGCCAAGGCGTCGAGATCGACTATTGCCCGACGTGTCGGGGGGTCTGGCTGGATCGCGGCGAACTGGACAAGATCATTGAAAGGTCTGCGCCTCCTGTGGCGCAACCAGAGCGCAATGCCGGACCCGCACCCGGATATGACCAGCGGCGCGATTATGATCGCGGTGGTCACGAAAGCCGGTCAAACAGAAAGAAATCCTTTCTGGGCGAGATCTTCGATTTCTGAAGCGATCCTTGCGGCAGATTGCGTTGCGCGGTTTCGCGGCGATGCCAGAAGTAGCGGCAACTGCTTTCCTCGGCGGCGATATGAGCCTGCGAGCTTTGCAGTCATGAGGGAGAGTCGGCAAGGTCAGGTCCGCCGCGTCGGCCTGTCATCGAAAGGGCCGCCTCTGGGGCGGCCCTTGGAGAACGTTCGGGGCCGGGCCGGGATCAGTCGTTGACGCTGTCCTTGAGCGCCTTGGCGATGGTCATCTTGACCACCTTGTCGGCGTCCTTCTTGAACTGCTCGCCGGTGGCCGGGTTGCGGACCATGCGCTCGGGGCGCTCGCGGCAATAGATCTTGCCGACGCCCGGCAGGGTCACGGCGCCGCCCTTGGACACCTCGCGGGTGATCAGCCCGGTGATCGCGTCCAGCGCCGCGCCGGCGGTCTTCTTGTCGGTGCCCATATCCTCGGCCAGTGCGGCGACGAGCTGGGTCTTGGTCATTGGTTTTGACATTTTCTTCTCCTGCGTCTGCCCGATGTCTAGGGCCTCATGCCTCATGTTTAACGGGATGTGGTATAGAAACACAACGAATAGTGGATCATGGCAAGTGAAAATCGACGCGAAACCGGGGAAAATCGGCGTTTTTCGCCCTCAGAGGAAGGCGGTTTCGTCGAAGGAGCGCAATTTCCGGCTGTGGAGCCGCTCCAGCGGCATCCCGCGCAGCATCTCCATCGCCCGGATTCCGATGCTCAGATGCCGCGAAACCTGGGTGGTGTAGAACTCCGAGGCCATGCCCGGCAGCTTCAACTCGCCATGCAGCGGCTTGTCCGAGACGCAGAGCAGCGTGCCGTAGGGCACCCGGAAGCGATAGCCGTTGGCGGCGATGGTGGCGCTTTCCATGTCCAGCGCGATGGCACGCGACTGGTTGAGGCGCTGCACCGGGCCGGACGGGTCGCTCAGCTCCCAGTTGCGGTTGTCGATGGAGGCGACCGTGCCGGTGCGCATGATGTGCTTGATGTCGTAGCCGTCGAGCCGGCAGACCTCGGCCACCGCCCGCTCCAGCGCGATCTGGATCTCGGCCAGGACCGGGATCGGCACCCAGGTCGGCAGGTCGTCGTCGAGCACGTGATCCTCGCGCAGATAGGCATGGGCGAGGACGAAATCGCCCAGGGCCTGGGTGTTGCGCAGCCCGGCGCAATGGCCGACCATCACCCAGGCATGCGAGCGCAGCACCGCGATATGGTCGGTGGCGGTCTTGGCGTTGGAGGGTCCGACGCCGATATTGATCAGCGTGAGGCCCGAGCCGTCCTCGCGCTTGAGGTGATAGGTCGGCATCTGCGGCATTTTCAGCGGCAGGTCGAGCGAGGCGTCGGGGTCGGTGATCCGCGCGTTCCCGGGCCCGACCAGGCAGGTATAGCCGCTGTCCGGGTCGGCCAGCTGCGCGCGGGCGTATTCCTCGAACTCGGGCACGTAGATCTGGTAGTTGGTGAAAAGGACGTGGTTCTGGAAATGCTCGGCGTCGGTCGCCGTGTAGTGGCTGAGCCTGGCCAGCGAATAGTCGACGCGCTGCGCGGTGAAGAGGGCCAGCGCTCCGGTCCCGTCGGCGGGCACGTGGGTGCCGTTGACGATGTCGTCATTGGTGGTGACCAGGTCCGGCACGTCGAAGACGTCGCGCAGGATGAAATCGGTGGCGCCCTCCTGCGGCACGGTGATCTTCGGATCGCCCGCCACCGCGAAATGCACCGGGATCGGGGTGGTGGAGGGGCCGATGGTCACCGGCTGGCCGTGGTTGCGGATCAGCAGGCCGATCTGCTGGGTCAGGTAGTTGCGGAAGAGATCGGGCCGGGTGATCGTGGTGGCATAGGTGCCGGGGCTGGCGACATGGCCGAAGCTGAGCCGGCTGTCGACCTTGGCATAGCTGGTCGTGGTCACCCGGATCTCGGGATAGAAGGCGCGGATCCGCGCCTCGGGCGCGCCGTGGCGCATGACATTGGCGAAATGGTCGCAGAGAAAGCCGGTGGCCTCGGCATAGATCTGCTCGAGTCGCGCCACCGCGGCGGCGGCGTCGGTGAAGCGCTCGGGCTCCGGCATCTCGGGCACCAGAAGGTTGGTCATGCCGGCGCGAACAGATCGATGGTGCGGAAGCTGCGCACGTCGACGAGGCCCAGATCCGAGATGCGCAGCTCGGGGATCACCACCAGCGCCAAGAGCGAGTGCTGCATGTAGGCGTTGTTGAGCGTGCAGCCGCAGGTCCGCATCGCCTGCATCATCGCCTCGGCCTGTGCCGCCACTTCCGCCGCCGGGCGGTCCGACATCAGCCCGGCGATGGGCAGCGGGACGAGGGCCAGTTCCGTCCCGTCGCGCCAGACGGTGATGCCGCCGCCGACCTCGGCCAGCCGGTTCGCAGCCAGCGCCATCTGGTCGCGATCCGTGCCGACCACGATCATGTGATGGCTGTCATGGGCGACGGTCGAGGCCATCGCCATGCGCCCCTCGTAGCCAAAACCCGAGACGAAGCCGTTGGTGACGCCGCCGGTGGCGCGGTGGCGCTCGACCAGGGCGATCTGGCAGGTCTCGCCCGCCCCCTCGACCAGCCCGTCGCGCACCGGCAGGTCGGCCTGCAGGGCGCGGGTGGGGGCCTGGTTCTCGACCACGCCGATCACGTTGGCGCGCACCGTGTTGGCGCCGTCGGGCGCCGCGATCGCGAAATCGGCGGCGGTCAGGGCATGGCCCAGATGCACGGTCTGGCGGGCGCTCTCGGGCCAGTCGTAATGCGGGCAGTCCACCAGGCAGGTGCCGCTCTCGGTCACCACCTGTCCGCGCGCGATCACCAGCTCGATGGGCAGGGCCCTGAGATCCGAGGTCAGGATCACGTCGGCGCGGCGGCCGGGGGTGAGCGAGCCGATCTCGCGCTCCATCCCGAAATGGCTGGCGGTGTTGAGCGTCGCCATCTGCAGCGCCACCAGCGGGTCGCAGCCGCAGGCGATGGCGTGGCGCACCACCCGGTTCATGTGGCCCTCGTTGACCAGCGTGCCGGAATGGCAGTCGTCGGTGCAGAGGATGAAGCTGCGCGGATCGAGCCCCTTCTCGGTGATCGCGGTGATCTGCCTTTCCACGTCGTACCAGGCGCTGCCCAGGCGCAGCATCGCGCGCATGCCCTGGCGGACGCGGGCGATGGCGTCGGCCTCGCCGGTGCCCTCGTGATCGTCGGCGGGCCCGCCGGCGACATAGGCGGCGAAGGCGGCGCCGAGATCGGGCGAGGCGTAGTGCCCGCCGACCGTCTTGCCGGCGCGCTGCGTGGCGGCGATCTCGGCCAACATCTTGGGATCGGCACCGGCCACGCCGGGATAGTTCATCATCTCGCCGAGGCCGACGATGCCGGGCCAGGACATGGCCTCGGCCACCTCCTCGGGGGTGATCTCGTGGCCCGTGGTCTCGAGCCCCGGCGCCGAGGGCGCGCAGGAGGGCATCTGGGTGAAGATGTTGACCGGCTGCATCAGCGCCTCGTCATGCATCATCCGTACCCCGGCGAGGCCCAGCACGTTGGCGATCTCGTGCGGGTCGGTGAACATCGAGGTGGTGCCGTGCGGGATCACCGCGCGGGCGAACTCGGCCGGGGTCAGCATGCCGCTTTCGATGTGCATGTGGGCATCGCAGAGGCCGGGGATCATGTAGCGGCCCCGCGCCTCGATCACCTGCGTGCCGGGGCCGATCTGGGCGCTGGCGTCGGGGATCACGCAGGCGATGCGGCCCTCGGCGATGGCGATGTCATGGCCGGGCAGCACCTCGCGGCTGTGCACGTTCACCCAAGCGCCGCCGCGGATCACCATGTCGGCGGGCGCGCGCCCGGCGGCGACGGCGATCAGGCGCGGGGCGGCGTCGGGCCAGGAGGGGAGATGCGCGGTGCTCATGGCCCACGTTGACATGGGGGCAGGGCGGGATCAAGCTGACCCTCGCGGGAGGTGCGGCATGGATTACGGATCGGCGACGGCGGCGGAGTTCGGCGCCTCGCTGCGCGGGCTGGGGCTGAACCTGCTGGTGCGCGACGTGCCGGACCGCTGCGCGATGCTGGAGGCGGTGTTCGGCATGACCAGCCACCGGGTCAGCGCCGATTTCGCGATCCTCGCCTATGGCAAGCAGGTCTTCCAGATCCACGCCGACGGCACCTATCA
>JAGRMU010000522.1 GCA_020441165.1 Sedimentitalea sp. | reverse complement strand
CGCCCTTCGCGCCTGCGCCGATCGACGAGGTGGTGGCCGAGATCCGCCGCCTCCGGCCCGGCGTGGTCTTCGCGCCGCATGTCGAGACCAGCGCCGGGGTGATCCTGCCCGACCCCTACATCGCGGCGCTGGCCGGGGCCGCCCACGAGGTCGGCGCGCTGATGGTGCTCGATTGCATCGCCTCGGGCTGCGCCTGGGTCGACATGCGCGCCAGCGGGGTCGACGTGCTGATCAGCGCGCCGCAAAAGGGCTGGAGCGCCTCGCCCTGCGCCGGGCTGGTGATGCTGTCGGAGCGTGCCCTGGAGCGGCTGGAGGACACCGCTTCGGACAGCTTCGCGCTCGACCTGAAGAAATGGCGGCAGATCATGGCGGCCTACGAGGGTGGCGGCCATGCCTATCACGCCACCATGCCCACCGACGCGCTGCGTGATTTCCGCGACACCATGCTGGAGACCCGCGAGTACGGGTTCGAGCGGCTGCGCGAGGCGCAATGGGCACTCGGCGACGGGGTGCGGTCGATGCTGAAGGCCAGGGGTATTGTCTCGGTAGCGGCCGAAGGGTTCGGCGCGCCGGGGGTCGTCGTCAGCTATACCGACGATCCCGAGATCCAGTCCGGCCGGAAATTCGCCGCCGAAGGCATGCAGATCGCCGCCGGGGTGCCGCTGCAATGCGATGAGCCGGCCGATTTCCGCACCTTCCGGCTCGGGCTCTTCGGCCTCGACAAGCTCTATGACGTGGACGGCACCATGGCGCGCCTGGGACGGGTGCTCGACAAGGTGCTCTGACCCGCTTTTCCTCTTGCCCGAAATACTCCGGGGTCCGGGGCAGAGCCCCGGGCGTCCCAATGGCGCGAGGCGGTCAGCGCACGCCCAGACCCATCTGCATCAGCATCCGCCGCACCGGTGCCAAGGCATAGAGCGCGTTCAGCCCAAGCGCCCGGGCGTCGCGCAAGGGGCGGGCGCTGACCATCGAGGCACGGTTCAGGAGGTCGATTCCTTGCACCCGCAGCCGGATGTCGCCGATCCGGGCCCGGTGATAGGCCTCCAGCATGGCGGCATCACCCAGACCCTCCGGCCGCGCCGTTGCCAGATCCAGCAGAGTCCGCAGATCGGCCAGCGACATGTTCAGCCCCTGCGCGCCGATCGGCGGGACCACATGCGCCGCCTCGGCCATCAGCGCGAGGCGCTCGCCGGCCAGCCGCTCGGCATGCTGGGTGATGATCGGCCAGAGCGTCCGGCGCGAGGCAAGGGTCAGCGGGCCGAGCAAGCCGCAGGACCGCTCGGTCATCGCCGCCTCGAAATCGTGCGGATCCATCCGCAGCAAGTCGAGCGCGGCCCGGCCGCGCTCCATCCAGACCACCGCCGAGGAGGGTCTGCCCTCGAAATCGGGCAGCGGCACCAGGGTGAAGGGACCGCCGCTGCGATGGATCTCGGTCGAGACGTTGTCATGGGCAATGGGATGGGTGACGGCGAAGGCCAGCGCCTTCTGCCCGTAGCGGGTGGTGTGCACGCCGATTCCGGCGGCGGTGCGCATCGGAGAGTCGCGCCCGTCGGCGGCGATCACCAGCCGCGCCTCGACGCCGCTGCCGTCGCTCAGCGCCACCCGCGCCGTGCCGGTGCGGGTGACCAGCCCGGTTGTGGCGGTGCCGGGCCGGAAATCGACCGTCTCCAGCGCCTCCAGCCGGTCCAGGATCTCGCGGCGCAGCAGCCAATTGGGCAGGTTCCATCCGAAGGGCTGGTCCGAGATGTCGGCGGCGTCGAATGCGCGGACCAGTCGCGGCTCGGACGCGGAGGCACCGCCGGCATCGACGATGCGCATGACCTGCAGCGGCGCGGCATGGGGCGCCAGCCGCGCCCAGAGGCCGCAGCGCTCCAGCAGCGCCCGGGCCGGTTGCAGGAAGGCGGTGGTGCGCAGGTCCGAGCCGGCGGCATCGCGCTCGGTCACCGGCGGCGCGGGATCGACGCAGATCACCCGGAACCCGGCCGCACCGAAGGCCGCTGCAGCGGTCAGCCCGGCGATGCCGCCGCCGGAGATCAGGATATCGCAGCTTTCGCGCATGACGCCTCCCTTGCTGGGCTTCACTCTAGGGCGCTGGCGCGGGCATGGCCAAGCGACATCCTGTCCGACGCCGGCGGCTCAGACCAACCCCTCGAGAAATCCCGCGAGATCGTCGGTGTGGTGATGGATGTGGGCAGCGGCGTGCCGCTCGGGCGCGACATGGACGGTGCGCATGCCCATCTCGTGCGGGACGGCCAGGTTTCTTGGGTCGTCCTCGAACATGGCGGCCCGATCCGGGGCAACCCCATCGCGCGCGAAGATCGCCTCGAAGGCGGCGCGCTCGGGCTTGGGCAGGTATCCGGCATGCTCGACCCCGTAGACCGCGTCGAAGAGGCCGGAAAGACCCCGCGCCGCCAATACCCGCTCGGCATAGGGGGCGGTGCCGTTGGTATAGACGATCCGCCGCCCGGACAGATCGCGGATGCGGCTGGCCAGAACCGGATCGGGCTCGAGCTGCGCCATCGAGATCTCGTGCACTTCGACAAGGTAGGGGCCCGGGTCCACCCCATGCTCGCGCATCAGCCCGGCCAGCGTGGTCCCATAGAGATGCCAGTAGCGTTTGCGCAGCCTGTCCGCCTCGGGGCGGTCCACCCCCAGCGCGTCCATGACATACCGGGTCATCCGCAGCTCGATCTGGTCGAAGAGCCGGGCCTGCGGCGGGTAGAGGGTGTTGTCGAGATCGAACACCCAGGTACGGACATGCGAGAACGCGGCTTTGACCATGGCCCAGCATCTATGCCAGCGTCGGCGCCGTGGCAATGACGGGGTTGATCGAAAACCGCGCCCGCCTGTAGACAGAAGGCAGCAATGAGAGGCGCTCGCGCGATGTCCGACCCCAAGCCGCCGCAGACCGACGCCTATGGGCTGATCCTCGAGGCGATCGATGTCGGCATCTACCGGCCCGGCGACCGGCTGGTGGAGAGCGAGCTGGCCGAGCGGTTCGGCATGTCCCGCACCCCGATCCGCGAGGCGCTGCAGCGGCTCGAGACGCAATCGCTGCTGGCCCGCGACGGGCGCTCGCTGATCGTGGCCTCGCTGGATCACAACCAGATGTCCGAGCTCTACGTGGTGCGCCGCGAGCTGGAGGGGCTGGCGGCGCGGCTGGCGGCGCGCCACGCCACGCCCGAGGAGATCGCCGTGCTGCGCGACATGGTCACCCGCGACGACGCGCTGGTGGGCAATCCGCCGGCGATGGCGCGGGCAAACCGGCGGTTCCACAAGCAGATCCACCTGGCCTCGCACAACCGCTACCTGGTGCAGCAGC
>JAGRMU010000521.1 GCA_020441165.1 Sedimentitalea sp. | reverse complement strand
GGGCGCTTGCGCACCGCGTCCAAGCCTTTGAGAACCTTGATGGAATCAGCGCCGTATTGTTGCGCCGCTACCGCCTTTTCGGACATCCCGAACATCCCTTTGATTGCTGCGCATTTATACGAAGGATTGGGGGGATTGTCACGCAGCTCCCCATATTTTGTGTCAGGTGAAGGGCAGGATCAGCCCGACCAGGATCAGCAGCGCGCCTGAGATCTGGTTGGTGCGCTTGAGCGCCTGTGGCGTGGTCAGATAGCGGCGCATCCGGCCGATCAGGGCCGCGAAGACCAGATTGCCGACAAGCGGCACCAACACCGACAAAAGAACGATGACGGCGATGTCGGGCGCGGTCACCCGGCTCAGATCGAAAAACCCCGGCAGGACCCCCATGTAGAAGAGGATCGCCTTTGGATTGCCCAGGATCGCGGCATTACCGGCCAGGAACCCGGCCCATCGCCCCGGACGGGTCAACCGCCGGTTCTCGCTGACCGGCTGACCGGCATGGCGGATGATCGACCAGCCCATCACGAGGAAGACCGCGCTGGCGACGTAGCGCAGGATGGACACGAAGCTCTCGATCTGCGCCACCACCCAGCTGACCCCGAGAATGGCGAGGAAGGGCCAGAGCACGTCGCCCACCGCGACCCCCAGGGCCAGCGGCCAGGCGGCCTGGAAGCCGCCCGAGACCGAGCGCGCCATCAGCGCCAGCCAGACCGGCCCGGGGGTCAGGAACAGGATCAGCAGGGCGCCGGCATAGAGCGACAGATCCCAGGGCGTGACGGTCATTGCGGCCTCACCTGCGAGAGGCCCTCGGCCTCGGTAACCTCCAGGATCTGCGCCCGCGCGCCCAGATCCGCGAAAAGCTCGGCCCCGGTGCCGGTCATCCAGGCCTGCGCGCCGAGCAGGCAGATCTCGTCATAGAGCGCAGCGCGCCGGCCGGCGTCGAGATGCGCGGCCACCTCGTCCAGCAGCAGGATCGGCGGTGCCCCGATCCGCGCGGCCAGGGCGCGGGCATTGGCGAGGATCAGCGAGATCAGCAGCGCCTTCTGCTCGCCGGTCGAGCAGTCGCGCGCCGGCACGCCCTTGGCGGCAAAGACCGCCGCCAGGTCGCTGCGATGCGGCCCGACCAGGCTGCGCCCGGCGGCCATGTCCCGGCCGCGGCTCTCTGCCAATGCGGCGCGCAGCTCTGGCGCGGTGTCCGGCATTCCGCCCTCGGCCTGCTCCAGCGCCAGATCGGCGACCGGAAAGGCGGTGGCCGCCTGCGCCTGCGCCTCGGCCAGATGGTCCAGCACCCGAAGCCGCGCGTCGTGCAGCGTCGCGCCCGAGCTTGCCATCTGCGCCTCCAGCGCGTCGTACCAGCCATCGTTGCGCACCTGGTCCCTGAGCAGGCGGTTGCGCTCGCGCATCGCCTTGTCATAGGCCAGCGCAGTGCCGGCGTGGTCGGGATCGAAACTCAGCGCCATGCGGTCGAGGAACCGCCGCCGCCCCTCGGCCCCCTCGATCCACAGCCGGTCCATGGCCGGGATCAGCCAGAGCACCCGCGCGATCCGTCCCAGCGCCAGCTGGCTCGCCGGCTTGCCGTCGATGGCGACCTGGCGCGGAGCGCCGGCCTCGGACCAGGTCTCGATCTCGTGGCCCATCCCGCCGGCCTCGATCGTCGCTGTGACCTTCCAGCCGAGGGATTCGG
>JAGRMU010000520.1 GCA_020441165.1 Sedimentitalea sp. | reverse complement strand
CCTCTGCGCGGCCGATCAGCACGTAGTCCCACCCGTCGCGCCCGTCCGAGGGCAGCACCCGCCGCGCCGCCTCGCGCAATCGGCGCTTGGCGCGGTTGCGGGCCACGGCGTTGCCGACCTTCTTCGAACAGGTGAAACCGACGCGGATGCCGGTCGCTTCACCCAGTGCGCGCCTGCGACCCTGCACCATCATGCTGTCGGTGCCCTGGCGCCGGGCGCGGGCGGCGCGCAGGAAATCGGCGCGCTTGCGGAGCGTGGCGAGCGGCGCGCAAACGGACACCGCCGGGGGCATCTCCCCGGGGGCGGCAATGCCATCCTCGGGGGCCTCCGGCGGTGTCATGTCCGTCAGACGTGTCTGCGGCCGGCGCTCAGGCGCTCAGCGACTTGCGGCCGCGGGCGCGGCGGGCGTTGAGAACCTTGCGGCCCCCCTTGGTGGCCATGCGCGCGCGAAAGCCGTGCCGCCGCTTGCGGACCAGGTTCGAGGGTTGATAGGTGCGTTTCATCGCTCCGTCTCCAGTATTGCGGTCGGGAATGCGCGGATTCGCCCCCGGTATGCCATTCGAAGCCCGTCCTCTAATGCGGCTCGGACGGTAAGTCAAACCCCCTTGCGCGCGGAATTCTCCGACGCCTGCAACATTCGCCCGCTCGCGCGGCGCCAAATGTTTCAATGCGCGCGAGGGGCGGCGAATTGCTCACGAAAGCAGGGCGCGGCATCAAGGCCACGTGATCCGCGCCCTGCGACCGCCACATCGGCGGCAAAGCGGTTATAGGATGGTTCGCCACGGACAGGACAGCACGATGCCCGGAACCACCAAGACCGCAGGACGCGACCTGGCGCGCCACATCCCGCTCACGGTGATCGCTGTGGTGGCGGCGGTCGGCGCGATCACCCTGCGGGACAGCCTGAGTTTCGAGACCCTGGCCGAGCACCGCGAGGCGCTGCTGGCGTTTCGCGATGGTAATATCCTCGGCATGGCGCTGGCCTTCGTCGCGATCTATGTACTGATTGTCGCCTTCTCGCTGCCGGGGGCCGCGGTGGCGTCGGTGACCGGCGGCTTCCTCTTCGGGCTCGGCCCGGGCACCGCGCTCAACGCGCTCTCGGCGACCCTGGGGGCCAGCGCGATCTTCTGGGCGGCAACGACCGGCCTCGGCCAGACCCTCAGCCGCAAGCTGGACGCCTCGGAAGGCCGGGTGGGGGCGCTGAACGCGGCGCTGCGCGAGAACGAGGTCAGCGTGCTCCTGCTGCTGCGCCTGGTGCCGGCGGTGCCGTTCTTCGTCGCCAACCTGCTGCCGGCGCTGGTCGGCGTGAAGTTCCGCACCTATTTCTGGACCACCGCCCTGGGCATCCTGCCCGGCGCGCTGGTCTTCACCTCGATCGGGGTCGGGGTCGGCGAGGTCTTCGACCGCGGCGAGACGCCGGACCTGTCGCTGCTGCGCGCCCCGGCCGTGCTCTGGCCGCTTCTCGGCCTTTGCGCGCTGGCGCTGCTTCCGATCCTCGTCAGGTCCGCGCGCGGCCGCAGGGAGTTCTGAGCCGGTGGAGCGCATCGAGACCGACATCCTGGTGATCGGCGCCGGCTCCGCGGGCCTGTCGGTGGCCGCCGGGGCCAGCCAGATGGGCGCGCGGGTTGTGCTGCTGGAAGGCGGGCGGATGGGCGGCGATTGCCTGAACTTCGGCTGCGTGCCCTCCAAGGCGCTGATCGCCGCCGCCAAGACCGCCCATGCCCAGGCCCATGCCGCGCGGTTCGGCATCGCGGGTGTGGTCCCCGATGTGGACTATGCGGCGGTGATGGAGCATGTGGCCGGGGTCATCGCCCGGATCGCGCCCGTCGACAGCCAGGAGCGTTTCGAGGGGCTGGGGGTGCGGGTGATCCGCGCCCATGGCCGGTTCGTTTCGCCGCGCGAGGTCGAGGCCGCGGGCCAGCGCATCGCCGCGCGCCGGATCGTCATCGCCACCGGGTCCTCGCCGCTGGTGCCGCCCATCCCGGGGCTGGAGACGGTGCCATATCTGACCAACGAGACCCTCTTCGATCTGCGCGAACGCCCGGACCACCTGCTGATCATCGGCGGCGGGCCGATCGGCATGGAGATGGCCCAGGCCCATGCCCGGCTGGGGGCCCGCGTGACGGTGATCGAGGCCGCGCGGGCGCTGGCGCGGGACGATCCCGACCATGCCGCGCTGGTGCTGGACGCGCTGCGCGGCGAGGGGGTCGAGATCGCCGAGACCACCACGGCCAGCGATGTGCGTGGTCGCGCCGAGGCGATCGAGATCGTGGCCGAGGACGGGCGCGTCTTCGCCGGATCGCACCTGCTGGTGGCGGCGGGACGCCGGGCCAATACCGACGGGCTCAACCTCGATGCCGCCGGGATCGAGACCACCAAGGCCGGGATTCGGGTCGACGCGCGGCTGCGCACCAGCAACCGGCGGGTCCATGCCATCGGCGACGTGACGGGCGGGCTGCAATTCACCCATGTCGCAGGCTACCAGGCCTCGGTGATCCTTCCCGCGCTGCTGTTCGGCCTGCCCTCGAAGGCCCGGACCGGCCATCTGCCCTGGGTGACCTTCACCGATCCGGAACTGGCGCAGGTCGGCCTGACCGAATCGCAGGCCCGCGACCGGCACGGCGCGCGGCTGCAGATCGCGCGGTTCGACTACGCCGAGAACGACCGCGCCGTGGCCAGCCGCGAGACTGCCGGACGGATCAAGGTGATGGTGGTGCGCGGGCGCCCGGTGGGCGTCTCGATCGTGGGGCCGCAGGCCGGCGAGGCGATCAATCTCTGGGCGCTGGTCCTGGCCCAGGGTCTGACCATGCGCCAGGTCGCCGGGATGGTCGCGGCCTATCCGACCCTCGGCGAGATCAACAAACGTGTCGCAGGGGCCTATTTCTCGCCCAGACTGTTTGATAACCCTCTGATCAAACGCGTGGTCGGGATGGTGCAAGGATGGCTGCCCTGACCGAAGGAAGGGCGGCATGCTGAACACGCTTTCGGGCCGGTTTCTGATCCTCACCACCGTCTTCGTGATGCTGGCCGAGGTGCTGATCTTCGTGCCCTCGATCGCGCGTTTCCGCGACGACTATCTGCGGAACCGGCTGGAGCGTGCCCAGATCGCCTCTCTGGCGCTGCTCGCCGACGGGATGCTGTCGCCGGAGCTGGAAGCCGAGCTGCTGAAGAACGCCGAGGTGTTCAACGTCGCGCTGCGCCGCGACGAGATGCGCCAGCTGGTGCTGTCATCGCCGATCCCGCAGCCGATCTCGGCGACCTACGACCTGCGCGATCCCGGTGCGCCGATGCTGATCCGCGACGCGCTGGCGCGGCTCTTCAACCCGCACAACGAGGTGATCCGGGTGATCGGCGCGCCGGTCCGCGAGGCCGGGCAGCTGATCGAGATCACCATGGAGACCGCGCCGATGCGCGCCGCGATGATCGATTACGGCCTGCGCATCCTGATGCTCTCGGCGGTGATCTCCGTGTTCACCGCGCTGCTCCTGTTCGCGGCGGTGCGGGTCTTCCTGGTCAAGCCGATCAAGGGCGTCGTCGGCTCGATGCAGCGCTATGCCGAGGCCCCCGAGGACGCCCGCCGCATCATCCGTCCCAGCGCCGGGGTGCGCGAGTTGCGCGAGGCCGAGGACGCGCTGCAAAGCCTGCAGACCGAGCTGACCCACGCGCTGAAACAGAAGGAGCGCCTGGCCCAGCTCGGCGGCGCGGTGGCCCGGATCAGCCACGATCTGCGCAACATCCTGACCAGCGCGCAGCTTTTCACCGACCGGATCGAAGCCAGCGAGGATCCGCTCGTGCGCCGGATGGCGCCGAAGCTGGTGGGCTCGATCACCCGCGCGGTGTCGCTCTGCGAGAGCACCCTGGCCTTCGGCCGCGCCGAGGAACCGGCGCCGACCCTGGGGCAGGTGCCGCTGGCCGCGCTTGCCGAGGAGGTGATCGAGAACCAGCGCCTGGTGACGCCGGGTGCCGAGATAGACTTCGCGCTCGACATCCCGCCACTGCTGCGGGTGCGGGCGGATCGCGAGCAGCTGTTCCGGGTGCTGCTGAACCTGGCGCGCAACGCCGGCGAGGCGATTTCCGCGACCGGCGGCGCGGGCACAGTGACCCTTTCGGCCGAGGAGACCGAGGAGGCCTGGCTGATCCGCGTCGCCGATACCGGCCCCGGCCTGCCACCGAAGGCGCGCGAGCATCTCTTCATGCCGTTCCAGGGCGGCGCCCGCAAGGGCGGCTCGGGGCTGGGTCTTGCGATCTCGGCGGAACTGGTGCGCGGCCACGGCGGCACGCTGGAGCTGAAACGCACCGGCCCCGAGGGCACCGTCT
>JAGRMU010000107.1:7719-8441 GCA_020441165.1 Sedimentitalea sp. | reverse complement strand
TCGTTGCCGCCGAAACCTCGGCGAATCAGGAGGGCTGACCGATGAAGGCGGCCTTCCGGTTCAGCATCGTGGGCCTGGTCGCGACCGGCACCCACCTGATCGTCGGCAGCGCCCTCATGGCCGGGGGCATGCGCCCGCTGCTGGCCAACACCATCGCGTTCCTGACCGCCTTTTTCGTCAGCTTCGCAGGGCATTACGGCTATTCCTTCAACGGGACCGAGGTCAGCATCCGCACCTCGCTGATCCGGTTCGCCGTGGTCGCGCTCGTCGGCTTCACGGTCAACCAGGCGATCCTCTTCGAGCTGACATCGCGGCTCGGCGCGGAGCCGATCCCGTCACTGGTGGTCTCCACCGGACTGGCGGCGCTCGCGACCTTCCTGCTGTCGCGCGCCTGGGCCTTCCGGATGCCCGGCACCGGGTCGATCGACGCCGCGCGATGATCCCGCAGCGCGCCCACGAGCCGCGCGAAGGCAGGGTTCTGTCGGCGCTCGGCGCGCAGCGGGCCGGAACCGCCTGGATGGCCTGCATGATCGTCGCGCTGATCGTCTTCGCCGCCGATCCGGCGCTGGACCTGGCGACCAGCCGGCTGTTCTACTCGGACGGCTTCGCGCTGGCGCGCCTGCCCGTTCTGGAACTGGCGCGGCAGGCCCTTCTGGCGGTGATGGCCCTGCCCGCGCTGCTGGCAGGACTCGCACTGGGGGTGCGCGCGTTCGGGCACCGGC
>JAGRMU010000107.1:3184-7548 GCA_020441165.1 Sedimentitalea sp. | reverse complement strand
CCTTCGTGTCGGCCGAAACCGCCGCCGCCACCGCCTTCCTGATCTCCGTCCTCGTGCTGGCCGGGCTCATGCCGCGCGGACCCGCGGCACGGCTGGCGCGAATCGCCGCCACCGGCGGCTTCCTGGCCTTGGCGAGCCTGCGGATCATGCTCGGCCGCCACTTCCTCTCCGACGTTGTCTTTTCGGTTCTCGTCACCACCGGCGTCTCCATCCTGCTCTCCCGCGCGGTTTTCGGTCGGCGACGGACCGAGCGGCGCGACGAAAGATCGCCTGCACGATAGCTGAACCGCGGAACGATCACCGGCGAGAAGCGGGAGAACGTGTCGACCACCGTCAGGACCCGGATCTTCCGCCCGATCGCCAACTGGTCGTGCACAAAGTCCATCGCCCATGTTTCGTTCGGTCCCACGGCCTTCCGACGGTCCTCTCGGAGCTTCGCCTCGACCCTGCGCTTCGGCGTCTTGTTCCCGAGCTGCATGTCCAACTCGCTGTAAACCCTGCGGGTTTTCTTCTGATTGATCATCCAGCCCTCCCTTCGAAGCAGCACATGATCGCGGCGATACCCGTACCGGACGCGAGTCTCGCAGATGTCCCTGATCCTGTGTTCGAGGCCGGCCTGCCCGGGTCGGCGCGTCTTGTCGTGGTAGGTCGACGTGTCGACGAGGACGACCGCACAGGCCCTTCGGATCGACAGGTTCCACTCCGCACAGACGAGCTCGACAAGCTTGCGCTTGCGGACAGGCCTCAGAGCTATCGGCGGATGACGCGACATCTCCTTGTCGAGCGACAGATCCGCGACCAGTTTCCTCAGCTTGGTGTTTTCGTCCTCGAGTTGCTGCAGTCGCCGCATCTCCGTCGGCAGCAACCCGTCATAGCGCGTCTTCCAGTTGAAGTACGTCGCCTGGCTGATCCCAGCCTTGCGACAGATCTCCGCCACGGGCAACCCGTAACGCTTTGCTTCAAGATGAACGCCTTCTGCGCGTCCGAAAACTGCGATGCCTTCATCGTCTTCCACTCCTCCCGGCCAAGGGCAGGTGACGCGGAAAACTCCAGCTTCAAACGGTCCAGTTTCAAGGTCACACATCAGGTTTACATCACATCCACGCTGCGTGGCCGTGCAATCGGTCCAACGGGGATCCCGTGCAGCCCCAACCGCGCTCGGCGCTTGACCCCGGCTGGCGGCTTGGCCATGTAGCGGGCTGACATGGTATCGGGGCGCCGGGGCGGCAGCGATCAGCCCGACCACCGGCACCGGCCGCACCTGAGCGAAGGACCGACGATGGCACGTTCCAAACCCGCCCCCAGCCTGCCGGCCGCTGCGCCGGGCGCCAGCGAGGACCGCGCCGCGTCGCGCCGGATCGGGATGCTGGCGGCGCTCTGGCCGTTCATGTCGCCCTATCGCGCGCTCATCGTCGCCTCGCTGATGGCGCTGGTGCTGACCGCGATGCTGTCGCTGACCCTGCCGCTGGCGGTGCGCCGGGTGGTCGACAATTTCCGCGCCGACGATCCGGCGATGCTGAACCAGTATTTCCTGGCCGCGCTCGGCATCGCGGGGCTGCTGGCGGTGGGCACCGGGCTGCGCTATGCGCTGGTCACGCGCCTGGGCGAGCGGGTGGTGGCGGATATCCGCAAGGCGGTGTTCGACCGGGTGATCGGCATGAGCCCGGAATTCTACGAGACCATCATGACCGGCGAGGTGCTCAGCCGGATCACCACCGACACCACGCTGATCCAGTCGGTGCTGGGCTCCTCGGCCTCGATCGCGCTGCGCAACATGCTGATCTTCGCCGGCGGGCTGGCGCTGATGCTGCTGACCTCGGCCAAGCTGGCGGCGATGGTGCTGCTGATCGTGCCGGCGGTGATCGTGCCGATCCTGGTGCTGGGGCGCCGGCTGCGCAAGCTCAGCCGCGAGAACCAGGACTGGATCGCCGCCTCCTCGGGCAATGCCTCCGAGGCCCTGGGCGCGGTGCAGACGGTGCAGGCCTTCACCCACGAGGCGGCCAGCCGCGCGCAGTTCGCCGACCTGACCGAAACCTCCTACGAGGTGTCGCGCCGCCGCATCCGCACGCGCGCGGTGATGACGGTGATCGTGATCTTCCTGGTCTTCACCGGCATCGTCGGGGTGCTCTGGATGGGTGCGCGCGACGTGCGCGGCGGGGTGATGACCGAGGGCACGCTGATCCAGTTCGTGATCTATTCGGTGATGGTCGCGGGCTCGGTCGCGGCGCTGTCCGAGATCTGGGGCGAGGTGCAGCGCGCCGCCGGCGCCACCGAGCGGCTGGTCGAGCTGCTGCAGGCCCGCGATTCGGTGCGCGATCCCGCCGCGCCCGCCACTCTGCCTCGCCCGGTGCGCGGCGAGATCGTCTTCGACGAGGTGTCCTTCCACTATCCCTCGCGGCGCGAGGTGGCGGCGCTGAACGGCGTCTCGCTCACCATCCGGCCCGGCGAGTCGGTGGCCTTCGTCGGCCCGTCCGGGGCCGGCAAGACCACCATCATCCAGATGATCCTGCGCTTCTATGATCCGGACCGGGGCGCGATCCGTCTCGACGGGCTCGATCTGAAGACGCTGAAACGCAGCGATTTCCGGCAATCCGTCGCGCTGGTGCCGCAGGACCCGGTGATCTTCGCCGCCTCGGCGCGCGAGAACATCCGCTTCGGGCGGCCCGGGGCCAGCGACGCCGAGGTCGAGGCGGCGGCAAGGGCGGCGGCGGCGCACGAGTTCGTCAGCGCCCTGCCCGAAGGCTATGACAGCTATCTGGGCGAGCGCGGCGTGATGCTGTCGGGCGGCCAGAAGCAGCGCATCGCCATCGCCCGCGCCATCCTGCGCGACGCCCCGGTGCTGCTGCTGGACGAGGCCACCAGCGCGCTCGACGCCGAGAGCGAGCGGGCCGTGCAGCAGGCGGTCGACCGGCTCAGCCAGGGCCGCACCACGCTGATCGTCGCCCACCGGCTGGCGACGGTGAAGAAGGCCGACCGGATCGTGGTGATGGACCAGGGCCGCATCGTCGCCACCGGCTCGCATGACGAGCTGGTCAGCGAGGGCGGTCTCTACGCGCGCCTGGCGCGGCTGCAATTCACCGACGGCATCGCCGCCGAATAGGGCCGCACCCCGGCGCTGGCGTCACGTCACCGGCCCCGATCGCGGCGCGCACCCGCGCCACGGCTTGCGCTGCGGCGCAATTCCTTCCATCCTGCGGCGACGATTGCATCGATCCCCAAGGGATCGCGAAGGGGGAGAGAGAACGCATGTCCTTTGCTGGAATGGAAGATCGCGCGGCCATCGAGAGCCAGGGGCCATGGGAAGACCGCGATCTGCCGAAGACACTGTTCGCGATGCTGTCGGGGACCGCGCACAAGTTCCCGAACCACAGGGCGGTGAGCTATCAGCTGCTGTCCGGCCCGACCGACAAGGCCGAGACCCTGACCTGGTCGCAGCTGCTGGAAAAGACCTGCCAGGCCGCCAATCTCTTCCGCTCGCTGGGGGTCGGCGAGAAGGACGTGGTCGCCTATATCCTGCCCAACTGCAACGAGACCATCCTGGCGCTGCTGGGCGGCGCCATCGCCGGCATCGCCAACCCGATCAACCCGCTGCTCGAGGCCGAGCAGATCGCCTCGATCCTGCGCGAGACCAATGCCAAGGTGGTGGTCACGCTGCGACCCTTCCCGAAGACCGACGTGGCGCAGAAGACCGCCGAGGCCTGCCGCCACGCGCCGAACGTGCGCACGGTGCTCGAGGTCGATCTCAACCGCTACCTGACCCCGCCGAAATCCTGGATCGTGCCGCTGATCCGGCCCAAGCTGGACCATGCCGAGCTGAAGGCCCATGCCGATTACAAGAGCTTTGGCGCGGAACTGGCCAAACAGCCCAAGAAGTTGAGCTTCGCAGACAGCAAGAAGGACCGGGTCGCCTGCTACTTCCATACCGGCGGCACCACGGGCATGCCGAAGGTCGCGCAGCACACCTATTCCGGCATGATCTACAATGCCTGGATCGGGCACGAGCTGCTCTATACCGAGAATGACAACATCATCTGCCCGCTGCCGCTCTTCCACGTCTTCGCCTGTCACGTGATCCTGATGGCGGCGGTGGCCAGCGGCGCGCATGTGGTGTTTCCCACCCCGCAGGGCTATCGCGGCGAGGGGGTGTTCGACAACTTCTGGAAGCTGATCGAGCGCTGGAAGATCACCTTCATCATCACCGTGCCGACCGCCATCTCGGCCAAGATGCAGCGCCCGGTGAATGCCGATGTCAGCACCGTCAAGACCGCCTTCTCGGGCTCGGCGCCGCTGCCGGTCGAGCTGTTCAAGCGCTTCGAGAAGGCCACCGGCGTCAACATCGTCGAAGGCTACGGGCTGACCGAGGC
>JAGRMU010000107.1:2827-3114 GCA_020441165.1 Sedimentitalea sp. | reverse complement strand
CGACATCAAGATCTACAAGGCCACGTCCGACGGACCGGTCGAGGCCGCGGTGGACGAGATCGGCGAGATCTGCGTCTCCAACCCGGGCGTCTATGCCGGCCACACCTACACCGAGGCCGCCAAGAACACCGATCTCTTCCATTTCGGAAAGTACCTGCGCACCGGCGATCTGGGCCGGATCGACGCCGATCACTACCTGTGGATCACCGGCCGCGCCAAGGACCTGATCATCCGGGGCGGCCACAACATCGACCCCGCCGAGATCGAGGAGGCGTTGCTGGGCCATC
>JAGRMU010000107.1:0-2728 GCA_020441165.1 Sedimentitalea sp. | reverse complement strand
GAGGAGCTGCTGGACTACTGCAAGGTGCATGTCCACGAGCGCGCCGCCCACCCCAAGCACATCACCATCCTGGACGAGCTGCCCAAGACCGCGGTGGGCAAGGTGTTCAAGCCGGAGCTCCGCAAGCAGGCGATCACCCGGGTCTTCAACGCCGCCCTCGAGGAGGCCGAGGTGCAGGCGCGCGTCGTCTCGGTGATCGACGACAAGAAGCGCGGCCTGGTCGCGCAGCTGCGCCGCAACGGCGCCGACGAAGCGGACGTGGCGCGGGTGCTGGGCAGTTTCGCCAATTCCTGGGAATGGGAAGCCTGAGCGGCACCGCCCGCCCGAGCCAAGGAGCGCGCCCATGGAGTACGACCGGCTGATCGACGCGGAAACCTGGGCGTTCATCCGCAGGACCGGCGAATTCTACCCGGAGGATGCCGCCGAGCGCAGCGTCGCGGATCAGCGCCGGGTCTACGACCGGATGTGCCGCGCCTTCGATCAGGGCCATCCCGAGGGGGTGACTGCCGAGGATCTCTCGGCCGACGGGGTGCCGGTGCGGGTCTATTCGGCCGGGCAGCCGACCCGCACGGTGGTCTTCTTCCATGGCGGCGGCTTCGTGGTGGGCGGGCTCGACAGCCATGACGACATCTGCGCCGAGCTTTGCACCGGCACCGGCTATCGCGTGGTCTCGGTGGATTATCGCCTCGCCCCCGAGCACCCGCACCCGGCGGCCTTCGAGGACAGCTGGAAAGCCACCGAATGGGCGGCGGAAATCTTCGGCGAGCCGATCGTGCTGGTCGGGGACAGCGCCGGCGGCAACCTGGCGGCAGCGGTGGCGCACCATGCCCGCGGCCGCATCGACCGCATCATCGGTCAGGTGCTGATCTATCCCGGCCTCGGCAGCGACGCCGACACCGAGTCCTTCCGCATCCATGCCAACGCGCCGATGCTGACCCGCGACGAGTGCCTGTTCTATCGCGACATCCGCAGCGGCGGCGAGGTGCCGCAGAACGATCCGACCTTCGCGCCGCTCTCGGATGAGGATGTCTCGAAACTGCCGCCCACCGTGGTGTTCAGCGCCGAATGCGATCCGCTCTGCGATGACGGGCGGCTCTATGTCGAGCGGCTGACCGAGGCGGGCGTGCGCGCGCACTGGGTGCGCGAAGAGGGCCTCGTTCACGGCTATCTACGCGCCCGGACCAGCGTGGCCCGGGCCGCCGACAGTTTCGAGCGCATCGAACTGGCGATCGAGGCGCTCGGCCAGGGTCTCTGGCCCTACGACTGACGCGCAGGGCGGAGCGCGGCGCGCTCAGGTCTTCGGTTTGGACTTGGTCGCGGGTTTCCGCGCGGGCTTTGCCTCCAGCGCCGCGATCCTTGCCGCCAGCGCCTCGTTTTCCTCGCGCGCCTTCTGGGCCATGGCGCGCACCGCGTCGAATTCCTCGCGGGTGACGAAATCGCGGTCGGCCAGCCAGCGGTCGACCAGCGACTTCATCGCGGTCTCCGCCTCTTCCCTGGCGCCCTGCGCCACGCCCATGGCATTGGTCATCAGCTGGGAAATGTCGTCGAGAATCTTGTTCCGGGTCTGCATCTGTCGTCTCTCCTGTCGCGCACCCCCTATATGGGCGGGCCGGGCCCGCGCGGCAAGGTTGACTTCGCCCGGCACCTGGCGGCATGAGGTCGGCCATGCACGCCGCCCTCCGCTTTCCCGATATCGCGCCCGAGATCGTCTCGATCACGATCTTCGGGATGGAGTTCGCCCTGCGCTGGTATGCGTTGGCCTATATCGCCGGGATCCTGATCGCCTGGCGGCTGGCGGTGATGGCCCTGCGCCGGCCGCGCCTCTGGCCGGGCGAGCGCCCGCCGATGCAGCCCGCGCAGGTCGAGGACCTGCTGACCTGGATCATACTCGGCGTGATTCTCGGCGGCCGGCTGGGTTTCGTGCTGGTCTACCAGCCCGGCTACTACCTGGCCAACCCGGCCGAGATGCTGAAGATCTGGCAGGGCGGCATGTCGTTCCACGGCGGACTCCTGGGGGTGATCCTCGCCAGCTGGGCCTACACGCGGCGCCACGGTCTCGCGACGCTGGGCATCGCCGATCTGGTGGCCCATACCGTGCCGCCGGGCCTCCTGCTGGGGCGGCTCGCCAATTTCGTCAATGCCGAGCTCTGGGGCCGCCCGACCGACCTGCCCTGGGGGGTGGTCTTTCCCGGCGCGGCGGCGCAGGACTGCCCGGGCATCGCCGCCGGCCTTTGCGCCCGCCACCCCTCGCAGCTCTACGAGGCGCTGCTGGAGGGGCTGGTCCTCGGCGCGCTGATCCTGTGGCTGGTCTACCGGCGCGGCGCCTTCCGGCACCCCGGGCTGATCACCGGCACCTTCCTGGCCGGCTACGGGCTGGCGCGGTTCCTGGTCGAATTCGTGCGCCAGCCGGACGCGCAATTCGTCGCGCCGGGCAATCCGCTGGGCCTCGCCTGGCAGATCGGCGGCTACGGGCTGACCATGGGACAGATCCTGTCGCTGCCGATGATCGGTCTCGGCCTGTGGCTGATCGGGCGCGCGCGGCGCGCGGCGCCATGACTCTCGAGGCACTGATCGCCGAGCGCATCCACCAGGCCGGGCCGATCACCATGGCCGATTACATGGCCGAGTGCCTGCTGCATCCCACGCTCGGCTATTACACCACCCGCGATCCGCTGGGCGCGGCGGGGGACTTCACCACCGCCCCCGAGATCAGCCAGATGTTCGGCGA
>JAGRMU010000519.1 GCA_020441165.1 Sedimentitalea sp. | reverse complement strand
ACCCCGGCGGGCAGGTTGCGCCGCTCGGTCAGGTTGATCTGCTCCAGGATCTCGTCGGCGGCCTCGGTCAGATCGCGTGACCGGCCGACCATGTGCCAGAAGGAATAGCGATAGCCCTTCGACCACAGAAGCGAGCAGCGCACGTTCTCGAAGACGCTCATGTTCGAGAAGATGTTAGTGATCTGGAACGACCGGCTGAGGCCCATGCGGTTGATCTGGAACGGCGCGAGCCCGGCCAGGTCGTGCCCGTGCAGGCTGATGCGCCCTGCGCTCGGCGCGAAGCGGCCAGTGATCAGGTTGAAGAGCGTCGATTTTCCGGCGCCGTTGGGGCCGATCACCGCATGGCGCTCGCCGCGCGCGATGGCCAGGTCGACGCCCCGGATGATCTCGGTCCGCCCGAAGCTCTTGCGGAGATTCTCCAGCTTCAGCGCCGGCTCCGCGCCCGGTTTGCGCAGCGGGGTCATGCCGCGCTCCGATCGCTGCGGGCGGCCGGGGCATTCGGGGTGTTGGCCCGGTGCCAGGCATCGCGCAGCTCCGGCGCGGTGCGGCGGGCCAGCCAGAACCCGCCCGCGGCCACCGCCGCCGCGATCAGGGTCGGCAGCAGCGCGTGGCTGTCGAACGTGGTCCAGAACAGCGTCATCTCCTCGTCGCCGATCGCGGCATGACGGCGATGAAAGCTGATCTCGAGAAGCGCGGCGACACCGAGGATGCTGAACGCCGCCGGGATCAGCGTCTTGATGTAGGGGCCGACCAGAAGCCGCGCCTTGCCGAAGCGCCAGGCCGGCAGATGCATCATCAGCACCCCGGCCAGCCCGCCGGGAAAGAACATCACCGTGGCGACAAAGAGCGCCCCGAGATAGAGCTGCCAGATCTCGGTCTCGAGGCTCAGCACGGTCTGCAGCAGGGTGAAGACGACGGCGCCGATGATCGGGCCGAAGAACACCCCGACGCCGCCCAGGAAGGTCACCAGCAGGATCGCCCCGGACTGGGTGAGGTTCAGGTTCTCCTCGGTCAGGATCTCGTAGTTGATCGCGAAGAGCCCGCCGGCGATGCCTGCGAAGAAGCCCGAGGCGCAGAACGAGAAGAAGCGCACCCAGCGGGCCGAATACCCCAGGAACTCCGCGCGTTCGGGATTGTCGCGCACCGCGTTGGCCATCCGCCCCAGCGGCGTGCGCGAATAGAGATACATCAGCAGCGTCGACAGCAACAGCCAGAAGGCGGTCAGGTAATAGACCTCGATCTGCTGCAGGAACTCGATCCCGAAGAACGGCAGGCCATAGGTGCGGTCGCCGCTGACCCCCTCCTCGCCGCCGAAGAACACCACGATGATCACCGACATGGCGGCGATCAACTCGCCCACGCCGAGGCTGATCATCGCGAAGACCGTGCCCGCCTTGCGGGTTGAGAACGCGCCGACGATGGTGGCAAGCCCCATCCCGAAGAGACCGCCGAAGATCGGCAGCACCGGCAGCGGCAGCGGCAGGGAATAATCCTCGACCATGTTCATGATGTGCACGCACATGAACCCGCCGACGCCCATGTAGACCGCATGGCCGAAGGACAGCATCCCGCCCTGCCCCAGCAGCATGTTGTAGGCCAGCGCGAAGACGGTGGTGATCGCCATCTGGTTCATGATGGTGATCGCGCTGTTCGAGGTGAAGACGAAGGGCAGCGCCACCAGCAGCGCCGCGGCGGCGACCCAGGGCGCAACGGCCGCGACGGTCACGCCGGCGCCGGGGGCCAGGGCGGATTTCTGCGCGGCTCCGGTCATGCGTCACGCTTTCCCATCAGCCCGTGGGGCCGGAAGACCAGGATCAGCACCATCAGGATATAGGGCAGGATCGGCCCGATCTGCGGCAGCGT
>JAGRMU010000518.1 GCA_020441165.1 Sedimentitalea sp. | reverse complement strand
CCGGTAAACCCGGGGCGGTTCACAATGTATGTTCTGGCGTCCTCAAGCAGACTTGGGAGGCCCCCAGGGATGGGTTCCGGCTCGAGATGCAGGTGGTGGAGCATATCGAGGGCGTGGGCAGCATGCTTTTGGCCAACCGCAGCCAGCAAACGCTCGAGCGTGTCGCGTTCGGCGTCGAGCCAAGCGCCAAGCCGGTCCAAGGCGAGGTCGAGGAGAGACACGCCTAACGCGGGCGCGGCAACGTGGGTGAAGACTATCGAGTTCATAGCGAACCTCCAATTGGAGTGTCCGGGGCGGTTTTGCCCGATGGCCGCATCGGTGGGGACGGCGATCTCGCCGCCGCGACCTTCAATATTTTGGTGTTTTGATCTCGAGCGCATCCTTTCTAACAGTCGAACTGAATATTAGCCGTTTCATCCGATGCAGAAGGAAAAAGGCAAGAGATTCAGATTTGGATATGTCGGTCAAGCGCGGCACGCAGGCAGTTGAGCATCCTCATTTGGTCATGCGCGGAAGTCGGGCGAAGCGGCGTCACGTCGTAGATGTCGCGCCCTGGCTCGAGTTCGACAACGTAACCGAGGCGCCGAAGCATGTCGCTCGCCTCCGCGCGGATTTGACGACGCCGGGTCCGGTCGCCTTCCAAGCCGAAGACGTCGACGAAGGCGAGGCGATCGGGCGGCCCGTAGTGCGACTGCGCGGAGATTCTAAAATGCGAAAGGGCTGGGTTGGCTGCCTGAAGGGCGGCTTCGACCCAGCCCAAGTGTTCAGCGCGCTTGTCTGCATGTTGCATAATGTGAAGTTCCTCTTGGCTTTGTTAGAAGCTTGGCCAAATTGGTTCATGGCGAAAATTGCTACTCGCCGCCTCAAGACCACCGACTACGCCACGCTGGAATGGGTTAGCTGGTTCCCTGACAGCCATATACCCGAACCCATCGGGCATCCCGTCAGCCGAAGCTAAGTTCGACGTCACTCTTGAAACTGAAAACGCGGTCGCGCGACTAATTTTTTTGGAGGCTGTTTGGCGTCGTTGAATTTAGGCTACTGTGATCTTCTTCGGCCCATGGCAATATTGGTGTTCGTGTCTCTTGGAAGAGAGCCGTATGAATTTAAGCGCCTGCATCAAGATCAGGAAAATATTCGATTAACTCACAATCTGAAATATCGTCTGTTAAGGCGTTGTAGGAAATGAGTAAATGCGCATCATGCATCGCACGCCCCTGATAATACTCCGCTGTCTTCTGGTCTTTCTGCGCGCAGAGTATGAGGGCAGTCTCGACACCCTTGGCACCAAGCTTCCCGAGCTCAGTATGGATGCGCGCACGCGTGACATGCATTCCACATCCCAAGTGACGATACCAAATATTTTTAACCCGCTGATCTGACATCTCATCGTTGTTCGCCTTCGCAAACACTGGGAGGAAATTTGCAACTGCGTCCTCTCGTGCTCGAAGCAAATAGGCGTCAGCGCGACCATTTAACAGAAGGGCGTCGAGGAAGGGCGTCAAAAAATCACATAACGGCCCTCTAAATATTCTGCCAGTTTTTCCCGTTTCTACTTCGATGAAGTAGCGGCCAGCTTCGAACCAAACGTTTTCTCCCCAAATAAGGTTACTATCTGAAACACGAAGCGGGATTAAAGAAAAAAGCGCCAACGCAGTGGCTGCGCACAAATAGGAAGTGCGCAGGATAAGTGATCGTTGATGCCGGCTTTTCTCAAGTAGTTCGACGGCCTTCTGGAGAGTCGCTTCAATTGAGCCGACGCGAGACAACTTCTGATTCAATCTCGAAACCTCCGAGCGCTCGTCTCTTCGAATATCTCCAAACAGACCACGAATGAGCTTCTGGTTGACATTGTCAGACTGAACATGACGGCGAAATCGATTTAGCGCTGACAAATTGATCTGTCGCGTGTTCGCCCTATACTCTCTTTGCTTCATTTTTCTCGCATAAGAGACGATGCACTCGTTATCAAATTTTGGGGCTATACCCTGTTCCCTGCAAGACCTGGCAAAGTCGTATAGGACTTTTTCAACTGTCGCCAAGAAGCCGGATGCGGGGCAGCGCGCGCCTGTGGGGCTTTGGACAGCGCGTAGTCCATAGATGGCATCCTTCCATTCACCGGGGAGGTCAGACACCCGGTCAACTTTGCAGCGATCAGCAGGCTTTCGATTCTTCGAAGTTCGCTGATGCCGCTTCAACGATATTGCTTTGGGAAGTTCAATTTCTATTGAGTGGACCTTGGGCAGATCAAGCGAGGCAAACGACTTCTGAAGAGCAATCAGCGGCAACTCGCTCGCGCTCTGCTCCGAAAAGCGAAGGTAGTGCTGAGCAAGAGGTTGTTGTATCTCATTCTCGTAGAGCCACGAAAGCCATTGATCCAACCGCAAGATCTCCGGACGTGACAGGTGATCAAGGCGGCGATACGGCAGAAAGGGTAGCCAGTAGGGCCCAGCCATGAGATCAATCAGCATCGGCGTGCCGTCGACATAATGGCGATGGTCCTTGACCGCTGCGCGCAGTTCCACTCGGAGTTCGTGACTCGGCGGAAAGAGCTTGCAGAGGGCTTTCTCAAGATCCGCGAGCGCGCCTCGACTGCCGACGTGTTTGCCAAAAGCAGAAAAGATCCTTCGGTCGTGTTCAATGTCAGTCGCAGTAGACAGCCACGTCCTGAACCTGTTGAGCCGGTTGATCTCCCCTCGGCGAAGTTCGTTCTGAAATTCCTCAATCTTGCGATCAAGCTGCGTCAGCATAGGGCATCTCCTCCGTCAACACCTGTTGTCCGAAGAGGACGAGTTGTTCATCGTTGATCCACGCGTAATAGGCGCGGCACGTATCTTCGGTGTCACCGAGGCGAGCCGAAATCACGTCCCAACGCCCCGGGTGTCTCGCAGCAATGATGGAAGCTTGGCCATGTCTGAACATGTGGGGCGTCATACCGGGAAAACCCATTAAGAGCATTGCGGTCTTCCACCATTTCAAGAGCGTCGCATATGGCAAACGGGTTTGCTTGTTCTTGATGGCCGGAAACAAGTAGTCGTTGTCCGGTGAGGCTTCAAACAGCGGTCTGACTTCCTTTTCAAACCACCGCAGGGTTGCCAGACCTCGAAGCTTGCTCGTCGCGAGGATCGGGGCACTGATGGCTTTTTTGTTCTTGTTAACGGCAGCCGGCACAAAGAGATGACCGTCACTCGCTTTGTCGTGCCCGAGGTCAAGCCATGCATCGCTCCCCCTAAAAGTTGTTTTCAAGGCGGTGCTCGCCCGCAAAGGCGATGCATCGGTCTCAAGCGCAGCGAAAGCTGCACAGGTTCCGATCTGGATCGCCTTCGCAATATGGTTCGCCGCTTCCTTTCCCCTGCAACCTTTGGCCATATTTAAGTGCCATTGTGCATGCAGACGGAGCCCAACATGTAGCGATTGGAATCTGAGACGCTGAGGTCGCTTCGTGACGACGCCCCGACTGAACTCCATGTTCTTCTTGGTCATCTTGCTTCCGGAACTGGAATGGGTCGCAATCCAGCTATCAGTCCTGATGATCTTGCGAACAAAATCTGCTGGCTCGCCATTTTTTTCGAGCAGGGTTAGAAGACTATGCAAATAGTCGTCTGCCGTCTTCGGCAAGATGGCACGACGATCTCCCTGCAACGACCAGGTTCGCCACGTTCTGACGCAAGAAATGATGTGTTGCTTTTCGAACGCGAACGCGATCGACGGCAAGTTCGCTATGTCGATGTTTCCGGTAGCGTGCAGGGTCTCCAGTATCTTTCGCGCAGCGTTCATAAGTGGTTTTTGAGATCGATCTTGGACGTAGTCTTCGTCGGTCTCTGACCACTCGCCACGAGCGGCGATATCGATCCAGAATGCCACTTCGTTTTCTAATTCCGCCGTCATTTCCAGATTCTGATGCGGATTTTCAACTTTTTCTATTGGAGAAGCTGGAAGCAGTCGGGTAATTTCGCTACTGGGATGCGCCCGAAGCAATGTCAGAAGTCGGAAAGAATCTTCTATTGCGTGCTTCTGTTCATTACTCATTGGCATCGCAAGAAGTGCACCGCGACCTTCGCGATCAAGCTGGTCGACTTCAAGGTTTAACCTGCGTGAAAAACCTGCGAGAACGGAAAACGAGATGATCTTCTTTTCGTGAAAGGGGAGGGATTGGTTTGATGCCTTCGCTACTTCCTCGAGGGCGCGAATGAATTTTTTCCAACTATCTTCTCGACTGCGGAGGCGACATTTTTCTGAAGTCACTCCCGTCGCCCCATTGATCGCGGCCGAGAGGCTGCGACGGAAAGCGATCATAGCATCGACGGACTTGAAGAAGCCGCGATGGAAGGTGCCCAAGGAAAACGTCTCGAGAAGCGTTTCACTACTTGCGGGAACTTCCTCCAGGCGTTTCCGCATCAACTTGGCTGCCCGGCGAACGCACCGCTTGTAGATCCGCCTTGAGTTGCGCGAGAGCGGACACGTCGCGCTATCGAGCCAACGCTCGACGTCATGAAGTGTCAGCTCTGAACTGACGGCCGACGAGGTGGTTAGTGTTGTTTGGATGTCATTCGGATCAAAGATAGGCATTGTTATCTCTCCCGGTGTCCGTTCGCCGTAACTATTGGCCGAAAATCGTAGGGACGAAGCTCGCGATAACAGGCACCCATCAAGAAAAGCCGCAACTTTCTTTAA
>JAGRMU010000517.1 GCA_020441165.1 Sedimentitalea sp. | reverse complement strand
CCCCCGCCCCCATCACCACGATCATCGTCTCGCCGATGGCCCGGCTGGCCGCCAGAAGCACCGCGCCGACGATGCCGGGCAGCGCCGCCGGCAGCACGACCTGGCGCACGGTCTCGGACCGGGTCGCGCCGAGGCCCAGCGAGCCGTCGCGCATCGCCTGGGGCACCGCGTTGATGATGTCGTCCGACAGCGACGAGACGAACGGGATCAGCATGATCCCCATCACCAGCCCGGCGGTCAGCACCGAGGTCGCTCCCGCCATCCAGTCGACGCCCAGCAGCCCGGCCTCGCCGCCGCCGAAAACCCGGGCCAGCATCGGCCCGACGGTCAGGAGCGCGAAGAGGCCGTAGACGATGGTCGGGATGCCGGCGAGGATCTCCAGCAGCGGCTTGGCGATGGCGCGCACCGTCTTGCCGGCATATTCCGACAGGTAGACCGCCGCAAAGAGCCCGATCGGCACCGCCACCAGCAGCGCCACGAAGGAGATGTAGAGCGTGCCCCACAGCAGCGGCAGGATCGACAGCTCGCTGTCGCCGCGAAAGTTCGGCGCCCAGGTCGGGCCGAAGAAGAAATCGGTCCAGGGGTGCATGCGGAAGAAATGCAGCGTCTCGAACAGCATCGAGAGCACGATGCCGACCGTGGTCACGATCGCGATCGAGGCGCACAGAACCAGCAGCGCCAGCATCCCCTGCTCGACCGCGTTGCGGGCACGAAAGCCCTTGTGCGTGCGGGCGAAGGCCACGGCCAGACCGGCGAGCGCCACCGCCGCAACCAGGATCGCCATCCAGCGCGTTCCGGTTTCCGTCAGCGCGCGGTGACGCTGCGCCGCATCCAGCACCTCGGGGCGCACATCCTGCGCGAGGGCGACACCGACCTCGCCGAGAAGCGCGCGGATGTCGCTATCGCCGGCGCTGATCCGGCTCGCCTCGTCCCGCGTCATGGCGCCCCGGGCGATGGCGATATCGAGCCCCTCGGCAAGCCGGCGCACGTCGCTCATCACCAGCCCGCGTGTGGCACCTTCGGGGATCAGCTCCGCCGGGATCGTCGCCGAGACCGTGCGCTCGATCAGCATCGGCTGGGCCACCGACCACACCGCCAGCAGGGCCAGTGCCGGCACCAGCGC
>JAGRMU010000006.1:15706-26883 GCA_020441165.1 Sedimentitalea sp. | reverse complement strand
GCCCAGAACGGATAGTGATAGACCCTGCGGAAGGTCAGCGCGCGGTCGTTGTGCGGTGGCGTCATGTGCACCATCGCGTAGCCCGGGCGGGTCGCCGCCGCCGCCCGTTCGGCTGCAGAGTCGGGCCGGAATTTGACCCTGTACCCGGCGCTTTCGGCCACCGCCGCGATCTTGCCGATGAAGTTGTGCCGGCCCTCGGCCGCGCTCTCGCGCAGTCCCGTCTCCAGGTAAAATCGCAGGATGCGCGGCTCGCTCATGGCCGCAGGCTAGGGGTGGGGCGAACCGCCGGCAAGGGCCGCCCTTGTGCGCCGCGCCGCGCCCCGCCATATAGACGGCCAGTGACAGGAGACGCCCATGAGCAGTGAGACCTTCCCCGGCTGGCACGGCACGACCATCATTGGTGTGCGGAAGGGCGGCGAGGTGGTGATCGCCGGCGACGGCCAGGTCTCGCTGGGCCAGACCGTCATCAAGGGCAGCGCGCGGAAAGTGCGGCGCCTCTCGCCCGGCGGCTTCGACGTGGTGGCGGGATTCGCCGGTTCGACCGCCGATGCCTTCACCCTGCTGGAGCGGCTCGAGGCCAAGCTGGAGGCAACCCCGGGCCAGCTGGCACGGGCCAGCGTCGAGCTGGCCAAGGACTGGCGCACCGACAAGTACCTGCAGAAGCTCGAGGCGATGCTGATCGTCTCGGACGGTGCCGACATCTTCGTCATCACCGGCGCCGGCGACGTGCTGGAGCCCGAGCACGACGTGGCGGCCATCGGGTCGGGCGGCAACTTCGCCCTGGCGGCGGCGCGCGCGATGATGGACAGCGACCGCAGCGCCGAACAGATCGCCCGCGACGCCATGGCCATCGCCGCCGATATCTGCGTCTACACCAACGGCAACCTCACGGTCGAGACGATCTCGAAATAGACCTGCCGCCTTGAGACCCGGCGGGCCTGCGCGTCCGCCCGCTGCCGCGAAAAGGAACACCATGACCGACCTCACCCCCCGCGAAATCGTCTCGGAACTGGACCGGTTCATCATCGGCCAGAAGGATGCCAAGCGCGCTGTCGCCGTCGCCCTTCGCAACCGCTGGCGGCGCAAGCAGCTTGCGGACGACCTGCGCGACGAGGTCTATCCGAAAAACATCCTGATGATCGGGCCCACCGGCGTCGGCAAGACCGAGATCAGCCGGCGCCTGGCGAAGCTGGCGCGCGCGCCCTTCATCAAGGTCGAGGCCACCAAGTTCACCGAGGTCGGCTATGTCGGGCGCGATGTCGAGCAGATCGTCCGCGACCTGGTGGACAGCGCCATCGCCCAGACCCGCGAGTTCATGCGCGACGAGGTCAAGGCCCGCGCCCACGAGGCGGCGCAGGAGCGGGTGATCACCGCCATCGCCGGAGAGGATGCGCGCGAAGGCACCCGCGAGATGTTCCGCAAGAAGCTGAAGTCGGGCGAGCTTGACGACACGGTGATCGAGCTTGAGATCGCAGACAGCAGCAACCCCATGCCGATGTTCGAGATCCCCGGCCAGCCCGGCGGCAACATGGGGATGATGAACCTGGGCGACATCTTCGGCAAGGCCTTCGGCGGGCGCAAGGTACGCCGCAAGATGACCGTGGCCGACAGCTATGGCGTGCTGATCGGCGAGGAGGCGGACAAGTTGCTGGACGACGAGGCGGTGACGCGCGCGGCGCTGGAATCGGTCGAACAGAACGGCATCGTGTTTCTCGACGAGATCGACAAGGTCTGCGCCCGCTCGGACACCCGCGGCGCCGATGTCAGCCGCGAGGGCGTGCAGCGCGACCTGCCGCTGATCGAGGGCACCACGGTCAGCACCAAGCACGGCCCGGTGAAGACCGACCACATCCTGTTCATCGCGAGCGGCGCCTTCCACATCGCCAAGCCCTCGGATCTCTTGCCCGAGTTGCAGGGGCGCCTGCCGATCCGGGTCGAGCTGAGGGCCCTGACGGAGGCGGATTTCGTGCGCATCCTGACCGAGACGGACAACGCGTTGACCCTGCAATACACCGCGCTGATGGGCACCGAGAACGTCACCGTCAGCTTCACCGAGGATGGCATCGCGGCGCTGGCCAAGATCGCCGCCGACGTCAACCAGTCGGTCGAGAACATCGGCGCGCGGCGGCTCTACACGGTCATGGAGCGGGTTTTCGAGGAGCTGTCCTTCACCGCGCCCGACCGCTCGGGCGAGGCGGTCACCGTCGACGCCGCCTTCGTCGAGGCCAATCTCGGCGCGCTGACCCGCTCGGCCGATGTCAGCCGCTACGTGCTCTGACCGCGCTAGGTCTTCGCGCCGAGATTGCTGACCGCGTTGCGCGCCAGTTGCACGGCGCGGTCCAGCAGGGCGAAGAAGACGTCGATGGCAAAGCCGAACATGAAGGCGATGGTCAGCAGGCCGAGCGAGACGCTGTCGGTCACCTCCAGCGTCGCGCTGGCGTCCGGCGCCCAGAACCAGCCCACGATGACCCCGGCGAAGGCGCCGAGGAACATCCGCAGGAACACCGTCGCCGGCTTGGGGTCGGGCACGATCGGGTTCAGGAAGGACCGCATGGTGAACAGGATCGCCCCCAGTGCCCCGTAGATACCCGGAAGCATCCAGCGGCCCAGCACGTCGAGGCTCTGGCGCAGGCGGCGGGGGTAGAGAGCGAAGAACTCGGGCTCGTTGGCGAGCACGAAATTCACCTGGTCGAGGTTCATCAGGCAACGGAAATCGGTGAGCAGCTGGTTCTTGTAGCCGGTCAGGTAGACCAGGAAATCGCCCGGCCCCTCGTAGTGGCGCGATCCGGCCGCCGCCAGGGCGCGGAAGGTTTCGCGGCAGTCTCGACCTGCTTGGGGTTGCCCATTGGACGCCGGGGCCGCGGGCGGGGCCGGCGCTGCCGGAATTGCCTCGGCGGGCGGGTCGCCCGGTGCGGCCGGATCGACCTCGGGATCACCTTGGACGGCCGCAGGCGCTGCGGCGGTGCCCTCCGGCGCAGGCACCGGTCGGGACGCGGGCGGCGGGCTGTAGTAGCCGTAGCTGCCGGCGGGTGGCGGGGTGCGGAAATAGGACCGCAAGTTGGCGAATCCGGTCTTCAGCGGATTGAACTCCAGCATCGCGGCGGTGTAGCGCGCGCGCAGGTCCTCGTTGCGCGAGGTGAAGGCCTCGATCTGGGTCAGTTCCTGGTAGAGCTGGCTCTTGACGCTTTCATAGTCATAGTCGGGCGCGCCCCGCGCCTCCTCCATCCAGGTGAAGAGGACCTTCTGCACCAGCGCCGATTGCAGATCCTTGCCGGCCTCGTTGAACTCGTTCAGAAGCTGGGTGCTGCGCTTGTTCCAGATGGTGAAATGCGCGCAGGCGAGGATCAGCGCGAAGGCCAGGACCACGAAGAACGCCTTGAACGCCCGCTGCAGGATCGTGGGACCGCCGGCCGCCGAGGGATCGAACGGATCCCAGTCGAAGAGATCGACGACCGTGACCGGCTCGATCGCCCGCGCCGCCCGGGTCACCTCGGATTGAAGCTCGATCGCCTCGGGATCGTCCCAGCCGAGATCGGTCTTTCCCGCGGCCCGGCCGATGGCGATGAACAGCGCATCGTCTGCCAGCAACCCCGCCTGCTGCCCGTAGCGGGCAATCAGCTTGGCATTGGCAATGATCTGCGCGAGGTCCTTGTCGACCACGGTCATGACCTGTCCCATCGGTCAGCCCAGCGTGCCCCAGACCCACCCCGTCTCGGGGCTGTAGCACTGGCAGGTGGCACCCACTGGCCCCGGCGTTTCGGCCCAGCACCAGAAGGTGGGCGCGAAACAGATCGTCCCCGGCGTGTGCGGCGGAACCTGGGCCTGGGCAGGAGGGGCCAGAGCGAGCGCGGTCAGAAGGACCGCCGCGATGGAAAAGCATTGTCCGAAAGTCATTTCACACCCCGCAGAATATACGCGTTAAGGTAGATTAACACGGATGCGGGGGAAAAAATACGCGCGTCTTCAATCCGCTATCGGTGCACTCCCGGCGGGAGTGCGGATCCGGCAAGCGCAGGGAGCGGGTACGGGCAACCGGGCACTTGCCGCCGACTGTCAGCGGGACGGGTCCTAGCTCCCCTTGCGCAGATAGACGTAGTAGGCGCCGGTGCCGCCATGCGAGGTATGGGCCTCGGTGATCTGCAGCACCGCCTGGGCCAGGGGCGGTGTCGTCAGCCAGTGCGGGACCTGGTGTTTCAGCACCCCGCGCGGCCTCGGGATCGGATCGTCGGTCGGGCCGCCCCTGCCCTTGCCGGTGATGACCAGCACCAGCCGCTTGCCCTGCGCCTGGGCGGAGAGGATGAACCGGTTCAGCGCGCCATGGGCCCGGTCGAGCGTCATGCCGTGCAGATCGACCCGGCCCTCGGGCACCATCTTGCCGCGCTTCATGCGCCCGAAGGCCTTGCGATCCATCTGCAGCGGCGCCGCCTTCAATCGGTCGGGCAGCGCCGGCGCGAGGTCGAACGCAACCGGCCGGGGCCGCGCCGGCGACGCGGGACGATAGCTGGCGGCACTGGGCATCGCCGGCTTGACCGGGGTCGGTTTCGGCATCGGCCGCGGCGCGGGGCTGGTCTCGGGATGCAGGCGGTCGGTGCGGTCGGCGACGCTGCGCCACAGCGCGATCTCGTCCGGGGTCAGGCGCCGGCGGCTCACCGCCGCGCCCCTCGGTTCAGGGCCGCCGCAAACGGGACAACCGGCCCGAAAATGCCCCTCATGCGTCGGTGGAGACGAGCAGCCAGTTGGGATCGTCCGACCCCATGGTCCGGGCGAAGACCCAGGTGTCCTTCTGCCGCTTGACGGCGGTCGGGCTGCCCTCGATGACCTTCCCGTCCTTGTCGCGCACCACCGAGGTCAACTCGCCGACGAAGCGCATGGTGATCTCGGCGCGGTTGGTGTCCTTGTCGAAATCCACGTCCTGCAACGAGGTCTCGCGCACGCCGACGAACTCGGACTCGATCTTCAGACCCTGATCCTCGCGCGCCGCGACCACGTCGACGAAGGTCTCGAAGACCTCCTCGGAGAGGAACGGCTTGATCTTGTCCAGCTCGCCGCGCTCGAAGCCCATCACGATCATCTCGTAGGCCCCGCGGGCCCCCTGGACGAACTGGGTGACCGAAAACGCCGGCTCGACGCGCTTCATCGCCGCCAGCTCCTGCGCCTGCGGGCCTTTCTCGTCCACATGATCGGTGATGTCGCGGTCGGGGCCGCCCTCGATCACCTCGAAGTCGCGCCGCGCCGAGCGTTCGGTGGTTTTCGGCAGCGGCGGCTTCTCGAATCCCTCGCGGGTGCCGAGCACGCTTTTCAGGCGCAGGATCAGGAATATGGCGATGCCGGCAAGGACCAGAAGCTGGATCAGGGGCGAATTCATTTGGACCTCGTTTCAGGCGGGGCTTTGTATGCGGCGCTGCAAGGTCTTATGTAGGTGCTGGGTCGGGTCGAGTCCACTGTCCCGCAGAAAGGAAAGGTGGCCCTTTATGTATCTCTTTCTCGCGTTCCTGCTGGTGCCGATCATCGAGATCGCCCTGTTCATCCAGATCGGCGGCGCGATCGGGCTCTGGCCGACGCTCGGCATCGTGGTGCTGACCGCGGTTCTGGGCACCTGGCTGGTGCGCACGCAAGGAATGATCGCGCTCGACCAGCTGCGCCGGTCCTTCTCGGACCTGAACGATCCGACCGAGCCGCTGGCCCATGGCGCGATGATCCTGGTCGCCGGGGTCCTGCTGCTGACGCCGGGATTCTTCACCGACGCCATCGGGTTCCTGCTGCTGGTCCCGTCGGTCAGGGCGGCGGTCTTCCGGTATGTCGCCGCCCGCGTCACCGTGCGGCGGTTCCATATGGGCCCCGATCCCCGGCCGCGCAGCCCCCATCCGCAGCAGCCGCGGGGCGGCGAGGTGATCGAGGGCGAGTACGAAGAGGTCACGCCCCGGCGCGACGGAGCGCGGCGTCCATCGGGATGGTCGCAGGGGCCCGAGCGCCATTGAGATGGTCCGGCCAAGCTGGTAAGCAGCCGGCAAAACGATAGTTCAGGAGTTTTTCGATGTCCGAAAACGGATCCGCCACCCCCGGCGAGGCGCCGCAGGCGCCGCAGATGAAGATGAACGTTCTCGGCCAGTTCATCCGCGACATGTCCTTCGAGAACGTGATGGCCCAGAAGGGCGCCTCGGGCGAGATGCAGCCCGACATCACCGTCCGGGTCAACATGGACGCCAAGAAGCGGGCCACCGAGCACCAGTACGAGGTGATCATCAAGCTGAACGTCGAATCCAAGACCAAGGACACCGGCAATGCCCTGTTCCTGCTGGAACTCGAGTATGCCGGGATCTTCCATATCGAGGGCGTGCCGGAAGAGCAGCTGCACCCGTTCCTGCTGATCGAATGCCCGCGGATGCTGTTCCCGTTCCTGCGCCGCATCGTCAGCGACATCACCCGCGATGGCGGCTACCCGCCGCTGAACCTGGACAATATCGATTTCGTTCAGATCTACCGCAACGAACTGGCGCGGCGCCAGTCCGAGCAGCAGGTCAAGAAGGCCGACGCCTGAGACCCGCGCGGCGGCAAGACGTCAGCCAAGCCGCCGCCACAACGCCCTGTCGCCCAGGGCCGCCACGAAGGCCTCGTGGGCGGTGCGCTCGGCGTCACTAAGGCGCGGCGGCAGCGGCACGGGCCGGGGCATCGGACGCCAGGTCTCGGCGCCGGAGGCCGTATCCTCGCCATGGGCGACCGACAACGCGAAATCGGGCTGACGCCCGCCGATCAGCTCGAGATAGACCTCGGCCAGGATCTCGGAATCGAGCAGCGCGCCGTGCAGGGTGCGCGCCGAGTTGTCGATGGCGAAGCGCCGGCAGAGCGCGTCCAGCGAGGCCGGAGAGCCGGGAAACCGCTGGCGGGCAATGGCGAGCGTGTCGATGGCCCGCTCCCAGGGAAGTTCCGGAAGGCGCATCCATTTCAGCTCGGCATTGAGGAATTTCATGTCGAAGGCGGCATTGTGGATCACCAGCCGGGCGTCGCCGACGAAATCCAGGAATGCTTGGCCCACGTCCGCGAATTTCGGCTTGTCGCGCAGGAACTCGTCGCTCAGCCCATGGACCTGGAACGCCTCCTGCGGCATCGCGCGCTCGGGGTTGATGTACTGATGGAAGGTGCGCCCGGTCACCACGTGGTTGTGCAGCTCGACCGCGCCGATCTCGACGATCCGATCGCCGGTCTCGGGGTCGAAGCCGGTGGTTTCGGTGTCCAGAACGATCTCACGCATGGGCTTTCCTCGATCTGATGTCGGCGACGATGGCGCGGACCTGCTGTCGCGCGTGCTCCATCGTGTCCGTAACGATGACGTAATCGGCCCGGGCGCGCTTTTCCGCGTCGGGCATCTGCCGGGACAGGATCTGCCGGAACTGCGCGCGGGTCATCGTGCCGCGCGCCATCACCCGTTCTTCCTGGATCTCCGGGTCCACCGAAACCACCGCGACGGCGTCCATGCGGGCCTCGCCGCCGGTCTCGAAGAGAAGCGGGATGTCGAAAACCACGATATCGGCGCGGGCGGCGGCGCGGAACGCCTCGCGGTCGGCGGCGACCAGCGGGTGGACGATGGTTTCGATCCGGCGCAGCGCCTGCGGGTCCTGGGCGATCCGCGCTTTCAGCGCCGCCCGGTCCACCGTGCCGTTCTTGATCGCCTCGGGGAACGCGGCGGCAAGCGGCGCCACCGCGGCGCCACCGCGGCCATAGAGACGGTGGACGGCGGCGTCCGCATCCCAGACCGCGCAGCCCTCGTCGGCGAACATGCCCGCCGCGGTGCTCTTGCCCATGCCGATGGACCCCGTCAGCCCCAAGGCAAAGCTCATCGCAGAACCGCCTCGCGGGTGTCGGCGTCGACCTCGGGGCGCAGGCCGAACCAGCGCTCGAACCCGGGGACCGCCTGATGCAGCAGCATGCCGAGCCCGTCGACCACGGTGCAGCCGGCGGCCTCGGCCTCCTGCAGCAGCCGCGTCTTCAGCGGCGTGTAGACCAGATCGGTGACCACCATGCCGCGCCGCAGCCCGTCGAGCGGGACGCGCAGCTCGGACTTGCCGACCATGCCCAGCGAGGTGGTGTTGACGACGAGTTGCGCCTGCTCGATGGCATTGCCCGCCTGCACCCAGTCGACGACCTGGATGCGCTGGCCGAAATCGTCCCGCAACCGCTCCGCCCGCGCCCGGGTGCGGTTGCTGAGCAGGATCTGCGGCACGCCGGCATCGATCAGCGCCGCGACAACCGCCCGCGCCGCGCCGCCGGCGCCCAATACCAGCGCCGGCCCGGCGGCCGGATCCCAGGTCGGCGCGCCGATGCGCAGATTCTCGAGAAACCCGTAACCGTCCGTATTGTCGGCGTGAATCTTTCCGTCATGGCGAAAGATCAGGGTATTGCAGGCACCGATCAGCGTCGCGCGATCGGTGATCTGGTCGGCGATCGTCATCACCGCCTCCTTGTGCGGAATGGTGATGTTGACGCCGACGAAGCCGGCCATGGGCAGCGTCCGGATCACCTGTTCCAGATCGCTCTGGGCGACCTCCATCGGGATGTAGAAACCCGCGATGTTGTAGCGCCGCAGCCAGTAACCGTGCAGCCGCGGCGATTTCGAATGGGCGACAGGGGCGCCGATGACGCCGGCCAGAGGAATGCGCTGATCGGTCATGTCTCTATCACACCCCGCAGCGCGAGAAAGTTCAACAGCTCGAGCATTGGCAGACCGAGAACGTGGAAATGGTCGCCCTCGATGGTCGCGAAGAGCCGCACGCCCTCTTCCTCGATCTTGTAGCCGCCGACGGAATGGCGGATGCTGTCCCAGTTCCGCGCCACGTAACCGGCGAGATAGGGCTCGGACAGCGCGCGCATCTGCAGCCTGGCCTGACCGACACGGCGCCAGATCGGCCGCCCCGCCTGACAGATCACCGCCGCGGCATGGAGCTTGTGCCGCTTGCCCTGCAGCGCGCGCAGCTGGTCCTGCGCCTCCTCGGGCGAGGCCGGTTTCGACAGCAGCCGCCCCTCGAAGTCGAGGATCTGGTCGCAACCGATCACCAGCGCATCCGCCGCCTTGTCGCTGACCTTGCGGGCCTTGGCCTCGGCCAAGGCGTCGGCAATGTCGCGCGGCGCAGCGCCATCTGCGATCAGTGATTGCTTGATCGCCTCCTCGTCGACGCGCGCCGTCTGGACAGAGAAGGACAGCCCGGCATTGCGCAGAAGCCGCGCCCGGATCTCGGACCCCGAGGCGAGGATGATCGGTGTAACCATGTGGACAACCTGACGGGATGGCGCGGCATTTCTCGCCGGCGACTGTGATAACTTCGCGCCGTGCATGCAAGGGCGGGAAAACCGCCAGACCATCCCAATACTCTGGCCGTTCATACATACGGGACAGGGATAACCCTTGCACTGTGGACAAGACCTCTGTTCGTGGTCTCTCCCCGATTTATCCCCAGACGTGCAAGGTGGTTTTCGATCTAAGTTACTGTAAATAATAGAATTTACCAGTAATTCATAAATGTTTACAGAACTTGCGCACCTCTCGACCGGTCTTTTGAAAACGTCTGGAACAACGCGATAATCCACGGATGTCCGGACCCCCTACTTAACCATCATCCTTTCTTCTCATTCTTCTTTTTTATAGAGAGAGGCCGAAGAACCGGGATATGCGCATGACCGACCTGCTCGCCGATTTCTACCCGTGGACGAAAGCCCTTCACATCGTCTCGATGGTGACTTGGATGGCGGGACTGTTCTACATGCCCAGGCTCTTCGTCTATCATGTCGAACACGGCGAGACGACGCCCGAGATCGGGCCGGTCTTCGAGATCATGGAGGTCAAACTGCTGCGCCTGATCATGAATCCGGCCTTCGTTGCGACCTGGATTTTCGGCCTCGCGCTGGTCTTCACGCCGGGCATCGTCGACTGGTCCTCGGTCTGGCCCTGGACCAAGGCGGCTGCAGTGCTGGTGCTGTCGTGGTACCACCACTGGCTGGGCTGGCGGCGCAAGGATTTCCTGCTGGGCCGGAACACGACCTCGGGACGGACGTTCCGGATCATGAACGAGGTGCCGACCGTTTGTCTGCTGGTGATCGTCTTTTCGGTGGTCCTGAAGTTCTGAAGCCGGTTTGACTCGGGCTCGCGCCTTGGGTATGTGATCGGTCAACCTGTCCGTCCGGACAGCGTGCCTTCCCATTCCTGACTTGCCATAACCGGGGTTTCCCGGGACCTGAAAGGCCGCAGCCGATGAACGCTGAATCCCTGAACCTCTACGATCTGAAAGCCAAGAGCCCGAAGGACCTTCTGGCGATGGCCGAGGAGCTCGAGATCGAGAACGCCTCGACCATGCGCAAGGGCGAGATGATGTTCCAGATCCTGCGCGAGCGGGCAGATGAAGGCTGGGAGATCTCGGGCGACGGGGTGCTCGAGGTGCTGCAGGACGGCTTCGGTTTCCTCCGCTCGCCCGAGGCCAACTATCTTCCGGGCCCGGACGACATCTATGTCTCGCCCGAGATGATCCGCCAGCACTCGCTGCGCACCGGCGATACCATCGAGGGCTTCATCAAGGCGCCGAATGACAACGAGCGCTATTTCGCTCTGACCACGGTGACCTTGATCAACTTCGAGGATCCCGAAAAGGCAAGGCACAAGATCGCCTTCGACAACCTGACGCCGCTCTACCCGGACGAGCGGTTCAAGCTCGAGATCGAGGATCCCACGATCAAGGACCGCACGGCGCGGATCATCGACCTGGTGGCGCCGATCGGCAAGGGTCAGCGATCGCTGATCGTGGCGCCGCCGCGGACCGGCAAGACGGTGATCCTGCAGAACATCGCCAATTCGATCGAGAGGAATCACCCAGAGTGCTATCTGATCGTGCTGCTGATCGACGAGCGTCCCGAAGAGGTGACCGACATGCAGCGCTCGGTGAAGGGCGAGGTGGTGTCCTCGACCTTCGACGAACCGGCGACACGCCATGTGGCGGTCAGCGAAATGGTGGTCGAGAAAGCGAAGCGCCTGGTCGAACATAAACGAGATGTTGTAATTCTTCTCGATTCGATCACAAGACTTGGTAGGGCGTTCAACACCGTCATCCCATCCTCTGGCAAGGTTCTGACCGGCGGCGTGGATGCGAACGCGCTGCAGCGGCCCAAGCGGTTCTTCGGGGCGGCGCGCAACATCG
>JAGRMU010000006.1:0-15632 GCA_020441165.1 Sedimentitalea sp. | reverse complement strand
CAAGGGCACCGGCAACTCCGAGATCATTCTCGATCGCAAGATCGCAGACAAGCGCGTGTTCCCGGCCATCGATATCCTCAAGTCGGGCACCCGCAAGGAGGAGTTGCTGGTCGACAAGGGCGATCTTCAGAAGACCTTCGTGCTGCGGCGCATTCTCAACCCGATGGGGACCACGGATGCCATCGAGTTCCTGATCTCCAAGCTGAAACAGACCAAGAGCAATGCCGATTTCTTCGACTCGATGAACACCTGACGGCCATGGCTCATGGGAGGCGCCGATCTTGGAGACGATCTTCGCCCTTGCAAGCGGCCAAGGAAAGGCCGGTGTCGCGGTCATTCGAATATCGGGACCCGAGGCGCGACGCGCGGCCGAGCGTCTGACCGGCGGGCATCTGCCCGTCCGTGGCATGTGTTTTCGGACCTTGTGCGGTCCTGACGGCGGCCGGCTGGACGATGCGCTGGTCCTGACCTTCGCGGCGCCGGCGAGCTTTACCGGCGAGACCGTGGCCGAGTTGCAGGTCCACGGCAGCCGCGCCGGGGTTCAGGCCCTGCTTGGCGTGCTGGGCGCCATGGAGGGGTTGCGACCGGCGGAACCGGGCGAGTTCACCCGCCGGGCGCTGGAGAACGGCAAGCTGGATCTCACCCAGGTCGAAGGTCTGGCAGACCTGATCGACGCCGAGACCGAAGCACAGCGCAAGCAGGCCGACCGAGTCCTGTCCGGGGCGCTGGGTCAAATGGCCGAGGGATGGCGCCGATCGCTGATTCGCGCCACGGCGTTGATCGAGGCGACCATAGATTTCGCCGATGAAGAGGTTCCGGTCGATGTCTCCCCGGAGGTCGAGGTGCTGGTGTCCGAGGTGCAGCGCGACCTGCAACGGGAGGTCGCCGGTGTCGCGGTGACGGAACGGATCAGGAACGGCTTCGAGGTCGCGATCATCGGTGCACCGAATGTCGGCAAATCCACGTTGCTCAATGCCTTGGCTGGACGCAAGGCAGCGATCACCTCGGAGCATGCCGGAACGACCCGCGACGTGATCGAGGTGCACATGGATCTCGGCGGCCTGCCGGTCACCTTTCTTGATACGGCGGGGATGCGCGAGACAGAGGATGCTGTTGAAAAGATGGGGATTTCCGTTGCGCAAGACCGCGCCTCCCAGGCCGATCTGCGGGTCTTCCTCGCCGAGAGTCACGAGACCCTGCCGGTTGCACCGCAACCGGGCGATATCCGGGTCCTGCCCAAGGCGGACCGGCGTGAGAGCGCGGAGGATGCGGTATCCGGACTGACCGGGGCCGGGGTGGATCGGTTGATCTCGCGGATCACGGACGTGCTCGAAGAGCGCGCCGCCCGTGCGGGCACCGCGACGCGAGACCGGCACCGCCGAGACATGATGCGGGCAGACGCAGGACTGAGCGCGATGCGGGCGATCCTGTCGAAAGGTCCGGACCAGTATGATATCGCTGCTGAGGAGTTGCGCGGCGCGATTCGCGCGCTGGAATCCCTGGTTGGTCGAATCGACGTCGAAACCTATCTCGACGAGATTTTTGCGAGTTTTTGCCTGGGCAAGTGAGGAGTGTTTCACGTGAAACATCTGGACTTCGATGTAGTGGTGATCGGCGGCGGTCATGCCGGGTGCGAGGCCGCGCACGCGGCCGTACGGACGGGTGCAAGCACGGCGCTCGTGACGCTGAAACGCGAGAACATCGGCGTCATGTCCTGCAATCCAGCGATCGGAGGGCTCGGCAAGGGGCACCTTGTCCGCGAGATCGACGCTCTCGATGGCGTCATGGGGCGAGTCGCGGACAAGGCGGGCATCCAGTTCCGGCTGTTGAACCGGCGCAAGGGACCGGCCGTCCAGGGGCCTCGCGCTCAAGCGGATCGGGCAATCTATCGCGCCGAGATGCTGGCGGAGTTGGGCGGACTGTCCGGCCTGACCATCGTGGAGGCAGAAGTCACGGACCTGATTTGCTCGGATCGTATTGTGCGCGGTGTCGTGGTCGGGAACGGGGCCGAGATCACGGCCGGGGCGGTGGTGCTGACAACCGGCACCTTCCTGCGCGGGATTGTTCATATCGGCGACGTGTCGCGGCCGGGGGGTCGCCTTGGGGACATGCCGTCGGTCAAGCTCGCCGAACGGATCGAGTCCTTCGACTTGCCGCTCGGCCGGCTGAAGACCGGCACGCCGCCGCGGCTGGACGGTCGCAGCATCGATTGGAGCCGTCTCGAGATGCAACCGGGCGATACCGATCCGTCCTTCTTCTCCTTCTTCACCCGCAGCGTCGCGGCGCCGCAGATTTCCTGCGGGATCACCCATACGAATGCCGAAACCCATGAGATCATTGCGGAAAACCTCCATCGCTCCGCGATGTACGGTGGCAGGATCGAAGGTGTCGGGCCGCGCTATTGCCCGTCCATCGAAGACAAGATCGTCCGCTTTCCCGACAAGATCTCGCATCAGATCTTTCTCGAGCCTGAAGGCGTCAACGATTCCACCGTCTATCCCAACGGCATTTCCACCTCGTTGCCCGAAGACGTGCAGGAGCGCTATGTCAGGACGATCGCCGGGCTCGAAAACGCGGTCATTCTTCAGCCGGGCTATGCGGTGGAATACGATTACGTCGATCCGCGTGCCCTCACGCCGCAATTGCAGGTCGACAGCGTCCCGGGGCTGTTCCTGGCTGGCCAGATCAACGGGACCACCGGATACGAGGAGGCCGCGGCACTGGGGCTCGTCGCGGGCTTGAATGCCGCCCTGACCGTTCTGAGGCGCGAGCCGGTCACCTTCAGTCGCTCCCAGAGCTATATCGGGGTGATGATCGACGATCTGACCACACGCGGGGTGGCGGAACCCTATCGGATGTTCACGTCCCGCGCCGAGTACCGGCTGTCGCTGCGCGCGGACAACGCCGATCAGCGGTTGACCGCGTGGGGCGCCGAGATCGGGTGCGTCGGCGAAACACGGCGAAAGGCCTTTGAATCCAAGCGTGAGCGCTTGGATAAGGCCCGCGCGCGCTTGCGGGCGGCCATGTTCACGCCGAACCAATTGGCGGCGGCTGGATTGACGGTCAGCCAGGACGGAAACCCGCGCAGCGCTTTCGATCTTCTGTCTTACCCGGGCGTTGGCTATTCGGATGTGGAGGCGCTGAAAGCGGATCTTGCGAAATTCGACTGCGAAACCAAGGCCCAGGTGTCGCGAGACGCCATGTATGCGAACTATATTGCCCGGCAGCAGAAGGACATCCAGGCATTGCAACGAGATGAGCAACGCGCGATTCCCGCGGAGTTCGATTTCGGTGTGCTGGCGGGACTGTCCAACGAGCTGAAGCACAAGCTCTCGCGCACGCGCCCTCGAAATCTGGCCGAGGCCGCGCGGATCGACGGCATGACGCCGGCCGCCCTGACATTGCTGCTGGCGCATCTGCAGCGAAAACCGAGGGTCAGGACGGCATGATCCGGGATGCGTCCAACGGAGCGGAGGGGATCGATGTTTCACGTGAAACAAGGCGACGGCTGGACGCCTTTGAAGCCATCCTGCGAAAATGGAATCGCAGCATCAATCTGGTATCGAAAGGCAGTCTGAACGAAGTTCAAACGCGGCACATCGCCGATTCGGTTCAGGTTTTCCGCGCTGCGCCTGCGGGACGGAGATGGGTCGATCTTGGCAGCGGCGGCGGGTTCCCGGGTCTCGTCGTCGCAGTCCTGGCCGCAGAGGAAGCTCCCGAAATGCGCGTGACACTGGTTGAGAGCGACCAGCGCAAGGCGGCCTTCCTGCGCAGCGCGGCGCGCGCCTGCGGCGTGACCTGCGAGGTTCTGGCGAAGCGGGCCGAGGATCTGCCGCCGCTGGGGGCCGATCTGATGTCCGCGCGTGCGCTGACCGAGTTGTCGCCGCTTCTCGAACATGCCGCACGCCATCTCGATCCGACCGGCACGGCGCTCTTTCCAAAGGGCGCGACCTGGCGAAAAGAGGTTGAGCGGGCACGCGAGACATGGTCTTTCCAGATGGAGGCTATCCCGAGCCGGACCGAGTCCGGCGCGGTGATCCTGAAGATTTCAGAGGTGTCGCGTGTCTGAACTGAACAAGCGGTCGAGGGCCCGGATCATCGCGGTCGCGAATCAGAAGGGCGGGGTCGGGAAGACCACGACGGCGATCAACCTCGCCGCGGCGCTGGTCGAGATCGGGCTGAAGGTCCTGGTGATCGATCTCGACCCGCAGGGCAACGCATCCACCGGCCTGGGCGTCGAGGCCGAGGACCGCCGTGCCACCACCTATGACCTTCTGGTGGAGAACATGCCTCTGGCTGACATCATCCAGAAGACCACCATCGACGGCCTGGACATCGTGCCGGCCACAGTGGATCTGAGCTCGGCAGATATCGCATTGATTTCAAACGAGAAAAGAAGTTTCCTGTTGCGCGAGGCGCTGCGGCGCGGCGATCTTTCGGAGTTCGGCTGGGACTATATCCTGATCGACTGCCCCCCGTCGCTCAATCTCTTGACCGTGAATGCCATGATCGCCGCCGATTCGATCCTGGTGCCCTTGCAGAGCGAGTTTTTCGCGCTGGAGGGTGTCTCGCAGTTGATGCTGACCATCCGCGAGGTCCGTCAGACGGCCAATGCCGACCTGAGAATCGAAGGGGTTGTGTTGACCATGTATGACAAACGCAACAACTTGTCGCTGCTGGTCGAACAGGACGCGCGCAAGCACCTGGGGGACCTCGTGTTCGAGACCCGGATTCCGCGCAACGTTCGGGTCAGCGAGGCCCCGTCCTTCGCGATGCCGGTGCTCAGCTATGACTCGAATTCGAAGGGTGCCATGGCCTATCGGTCGCTGGCGAAAGAGCTGGTCAGCCGGCGCAAGGCGGTCGCGGCGTGACACGAGGGAGAGCAGGATGATGGAAAAGAACAAGAAACCTCGCGGCCTGGGGCGTGGCCTTTCGGCGCTGATGGCCGACGTGACCGCCGAGGGCGATGCCGCACGCGATGGCGGTGCCGGACGCGGGGAGACGCTGGTGCCGATCGAGCGTCTCGTGGCCAATCCCAAGCAACCCCGGCGCCGGTTCGCGCAGGCGGACCTCGACGATCTCACCCGCTCGATCCGGGAAAAGGGCGTGCTGCAGCCGTTGATCGTGCGCCCGGTGGCGGGCGACAACTACGAGATCGTCGCGGGGGAGCGCCGCTGGCGGGCCGCGCAGGCCGCGCAGTTGCACGAGATCCCTGTGCTGGTGCGCGAGCTTGACGATGTCGAGGTGCTGGAGGTCGCGATCATCGAGAACATCCAGCGTGCCGATCTCAACGCCATCGAGGAGGCGGCGGGCTACCGGCAGCTGATGGACAGCTTCGGTCACACCCAGGAGCGGCTGGCCGAGGCGCTCGGCAAGAGCCGCAGCCATATCGCCAACCTGATGCGGCTGCTGAGCCTGCCCGAGGACGTGCAGGAGCATCTGCGCGAAGGCGCGCTGAGCGCCGGTCATGCCCGGGCGCTGATCACCGCGACCAACCCGTCGGAGCTGGCGCGCACGATCATCCGGGGCGGGCTGTCGGTCCGTGCGACCGAGGCGCTGGTCAAGAAGGAGGCCCGGTCGGCCGGCCAGGCGGGCGCCACCCGGCCGCGGCCGGCGGTCGAAAAGGACGCGGACACCAAGGCGCTGGAAAGCGACCTGAGCGCCGGGCTGGGGATGAAGGTGCGCATCCAGCACAAGCCGAATCAGGAGACCGGGGAGCTGGTCGTCCGCTATGGCTCGCTCGACGAGTTGGACACGCTCTGCCGGTTGCTGAGCGCCAGCTAGGCCGCAGTCAGCTCGGAAATGACGCGGTTCAAGACCATAAGCCCTTGATCTGTAACATTTATATTTGAAATAGTATCCCTGATCAAACCCAGTTCGGATAGCTGCTTGCGGGGGCCGAGCGGCAATTCGAGCCCGGCGATCCGTGCGTATCTTTCGGTGTCGACCCCCTCGCGCAGGCGCAGCCCCATCAGCAGGAATTCCTCGGCCTGCTCTTCGGGGCTGAGCGCTACGCGCAGGCTCTCGCCACTGCCGCCGTGCACCGCGGCAAGCCATGCGCCGGGCTGAGGCGCGGTCTCGGTGGCGTGGCGCCGGCCATCGAGGGTGATGCGCCCGTGGGCCCCCGGTCCGATCCCGACATAGTCGCCGGCGCGCCAATAGAGCCTGTTATGCCGGGATTCGGCACCGGGGCGCGCGTGGTTGGAGACCTCATAGCCGGGCATGCCATGGGCGCGGCAGAGGTCTTGTGTCAGTTCGAAGAGATCGGCGGCCAGATCCTCCCCCGGAAGGCCGCGCAGCATCCCGCGCCCGTGGCGGTCGCCGAAGGCGGTGCCGGGTTCGATGGTGAGCTGGTAGAGCGAGAGGTGATCGGCGGCCATCGCCAGAGCCTCGGTCAGCTCCGCCTCCCACTCCTGCAGGCTCTGACCCTGCCGCGCATAGATCAGATCGAAGCTGACCCGGTCGAAAGAGGCGCGGGCCAGGGCAAAGGCGGCGCGGGCCTCGTCGGCGCTGTGAATCCGACCCAGACGGGCGAGATCGGCGTCGTTCAACGCCTGAACGCCCAGCGACAGGCGATTGACGCCGGCATCGCGATAACCGGTGAAGCGATCGGCTTCGGCCGAGCCGGGATTGGCCTCGAGCGTGATCTCGATGTCGTTGGCGAAGCGCCAGTATCGGCGTGCGCCCGCGATCACCGCGGCGACGGTCTCGGGCTGCATCAGGCTGGGCGTGCCGCCACCGAAGTAGATCGAATTGAGCACCCGGCCTTCCGTTTCGTGGCCGCAGCGGTCGATCTCGCGGGTATAGGCCTCGGCCCAGACCCTCTGGTCGATCTGCCGGGAGACATGGCTGTTGAAATCGCAATAGGGGCATTTGGCCTGGCAGAACGGCCAATGAACATAGAGGCCGAAGCCACCGTTCTGCCAGTCCTCAGTCAAAACAGCCGGCCATCAGCGCAGCCATCGCCTTGCCGCGGTGGCTGATCCGGTTCTTCTGCCAGCGGTCCATCTCGCCAAAGGTGATGTCGAACCCGTCGGGCATGAAGATCGGATCGTATCCGTGCCCCTGATCGCCGCGCATCGGCCAGACCACCTGCCCCGGCATCACCCCGGCAAAGACCTCGTCGTGACCGTCCGGCCAGGCCAGGACCAGGGTGCAGCAGAAACGCGCGGTGCGCGGATGAGAGGCGTTCCGGGCTTCGAGCTCGCGATGGGCGCGCGTCATCGCCAGGACGAAATCGCGCCCCTGGGGGGTTTCGGCCCAGTCGGCGGTATGCACGCCCGGCGCGCCGTCCAGCGCGTCGATCTCGATGCCCGAATCGTCGGCGAGCGCCGGAAGGCTGGTGGCCCGGGCCGCGGCATGGGCCTTGATCCGGGCATTGCCGACGAAGGTTGTCTCGGTCTCCTCGGGCTCGGGCAGGCCCAGCTCGGCCGCCCCGACGACGCTCACCCCGTGCGGGGCCAGGAGGGCGGCCATCTCCTCGAGCTTGCCCGCATTGTGCGTCGCCACGAGCAGCCGGTCGCCGGTGAACTTGCGGGTCATGCGGTGGCGCTGCGCTGCGCGGCGACCAGTTCGGCCACGCCCTTCTCGGCCAGGTCGATCAGCGCGTTCATCTGCGCGCGGGAGAACATCGCGCCCTCGGCGGACATCTGCACCTCGATCAGCCGGCCCGAGCCGGTCATGATGAAATTGCCGTCCACCCCGGCCTCGCTGTCCTCGGGATAATCGAGGTCGAGCACCGGCTGGCCGGCATAGATGCCGCAGCTGACCGCGGCCACCGGATCGACGAGCGGGTCCGAGATCACGTCGCCGGCCTTCATCAACTTGTTGACCGCCAGGCGCAGCGCCACCCAGCCGCCGGTGATCGCGGCGCAGCGGGTGCCGCCATCGGCCTGCAGCACGTCGCAGTCGATGGTGATCTGACGCTCGCCCAGGGCGACACGGTCGACGCCGGCGCGCAGGGCGCGGCCGATCAGGCGCTGGATCTCGACGGTGCGGCCGCCCTGCTTGCCGGCGGCCGCCTCGCGGCGCATCCTTGTGGTGGTGGCGCGCGGCAGCATCCCGTACTCGGCCGTCACCCAGCCCAGGCCGCTGCCCTTGACGAAGGGCGGCACCCGGTCCTCGAGGGTGGCCGTGCACAGCACATGGGTGTCGCCGACCTTGATCAGGCAGGACCCTTCGGCATGTCGGGTAAAGCCCGTCTCGATTGAAATCGGGCGCATCGCGCTTAAGTCACGTCCTGAGGGTCGCATGGGGAATCCTTTTCTGTCTCGGGCGGGGATATCGTTGCCGCGGGTGGCGACGCAACCCCGATTGACCTTCGCGGATCATCGACTTTAATGGCGCTTCGGCCAAGGATGCCCGGCATGAGCGACGCAACCAAACTGCTGGACGAGATGAACGAGCGCTCGCGGGAAGTGTTCCGGCTGGTGGTCGAGTCCTATCTCGAGACCGGTGACCCGGTGGGCAGCCGGACCCTCACGCGCTCGCTCAGCGAGAAGGTCAGCGCTGCGACCGTGCGCAACGTGATGCAGGACCTTGAATACCTGGGATTGCTCGGCAGTCCCCATGTCAGCGCCGGCCGGGTGCCGACGCAGATCGGGCTGCGGCTTTTCGTCGATGGGCTGCTCGAGGTCGGCGACCTGGCCGCCGCGGACCGCGAGAAGATCGACGCGACGCTGGCCAGCAACACCGCCGACGTGGCCGGGATGCTGGACCGGGTGGGCTCGGCGCTGTCGGGGGTCACCCATGGCGCCTCGCTGGTGCTGACCCCGAAGCACGAGGCGGCGATCCGGCATATCGAGTTCGTCTCGCTCGGCCATGACCGGGCCCTGGTGGTGATCGTCTTTGCCGACGGGCATGTGGAAAACCGCCTGTTCACGCCGCCGCCGGGACAGACCCCCAGTTCGATGCGCGAGGCGGCGAACTTCCTCAATGCGCTGATCGAGGGCAAGACCCTGAGCGAGGTGCGCCGGGTGATCCAGAAGGAGATTGCCGCCCGCCGCCGGCAGATCGACCGGCTGGCCCGGGACATGGTGGAAAGCGGTCTTGCGGTCTGGCAGAGCGATGCCGAGGAATCCGAGCGGCTGATCGTGCGCGGCCGCTCGAACCTTCTGGACGCCGCCGACCAGGCCGAGGGGCTGGAGCGCATCCGCAACCTCTTCGACGATCTCGAGCGCAAGCGCGACATCGCCGAGTTTCTCGATCTCACCGAGGCCGGGGAAGGGGTGCGGATCTTCATCGGGTCGGAAAACAAACTTTTCTCACTTTCGGGTTCCTCTCTGGTGGTGTCTCCCTATATGAACTCGGATCGCAAGATCATCGGCGCGGTCGGGGTGATCGGCCCCACGCGCCTGAATTACGGGCGGATCGTGCCGATCGTCGATTACACGGCGCAACTGGTGGGACGGCTGATCTCCGACCGAGGGTAGAGGTGAAAGATGGCAGAGCCGAGACAAGACGACTTTCTGGACGACATCGCCGCGGCGGAGGCCGAGGAACGGGCCGAGGACCAGGCCGAGATCGGCGGCGTGGAGGCCGAACTGGATGCGCTGCGCGCCGAGCGCGACAGTTTTCGCGACCGGTTCATGCGCGCCCTGGCCGATGCCGAGAACGCCCGCAAGCGGTTCGAGAAGGACCGGCGCGAGGCCGAGCAATATGGCGGGTCGAAACTGGCCCGGGACATGCTGCCGGTCTATGACAACATGAAACGCGCGCTCGATGCGGCGACGGGCGAACAGGCGGAGGTCTCGACGGCGCTGGTCGAGGGGGTCGAGCTGACCCTGCGCGAGCTGCTGAACGTCTTCCAGAAGCATGGCATCGAGCTGATCGCGCCGCAGGTCGGCGACCGGTTCGATCCGCAGCTGCACCAGGCGATGTTCGAGGCGCCACTGCCCGGCACCCGCGCCGGCGACATCATCCAGGTCGCCGCCGAAGGCTTCCTTCTGCACGACCGGCTGCTGCGCCCGGCGCAGGTGGGCGTGTCCTCGACCCCGGCCTCCTGATCCGGCGTCGCGCCGGGGCGCGGTGGAGCGTGCCTCCGGCGGGAGCTTTTCCGGCAAGAGGAAACCGCGGGGGCGGTCAGGAGGCGGCGGCCTCCTTCAACTTGTAGATGAGATCCAGCGCCTGTTTCGGGCTCAGCTCGTCGGGGCGGATCTCGTCGAGCATCTGCGCCGCCTTGGAAGGTTTCGCCGGGGGCGGCGCCGGTGGCAGCGAGAAGAGCGGCAGATCGTCCAGCAGGGCGGCGGGCTTTCCGGCGCCTTCGCGCTCGCCGCGTTCCAGCGCCTCGAGCACCACGCGGGCGCGGTCCACGACCGAGGGCGGCAGCCCGGCCAGCTGCGCCACCTGCACCCCGTAGGAGCGGTCGGCGGCGCCCTTGCGCACCTCGTGCAGGAAGATCACCTCGCCCTGCCATTCCTTGACCGCGACGGTGGCATTTTCGACCCCCTTAAACTTGCCCGCCAGGGCGGTCAGTTCGTGGTAATGCGTGGCGAAGAGCGCCCGGCAGCGGTTCTGCCCGTGCAGGTGTTCGAGCGAGGCCCAGGCGATGGAGAGTCCGTCATAGGTGGCCGTGCCGCGGCCGATCTCGTCGAGGATGACCAGCGCCCGGTCATCGGCCTGGTTGAGGATCGCGGCGGTCTCGACCATCTCGACCATGAAGGTCGAGCGCCCGCGCGCCAGATCGTCCGAGGCGCCGACGCGGCTGAACACCTGGCTGACCAGGCCGATATGGGCGGATTCGGCGGGCACGAAGCTGCCGATCTGGGCCAGGATCGCGATAGGGCGTTCTGGCGCAGGAAGGTCGACTTGCCGGCCATGTTCGGCCCGGTCAGCAGCCAGATCGCGGCGCCGTCATCGGCCCCCAGATCGCAGTCGTTGGCGATGAACGCCTCGCCGCCTCGCCGGCGCAGCGCCTGCTCGACCACCGGATGCCGGCCGCCGATGATGGCGAAGGCGCGGCTTCGGTCGACCACCGGCCGGCACCAGCGCTCGCCGCGCGCCAGATCGCCGAACGCCGCCGCGAGGTCGAACTCGGCCAGCGCCGCCGCCGCGCCCCCGATCGTTTCTGCCCGTTGCAGAACCGCCTCCTGCAGGCTTGCGAAGATCGCGGTCTCGATCTCCAGCGCCCGGTTGCCGGCATTGTGGATCCGGGTTTCCATCTCGCCCAGCTCGAGCGTGGTGAAGCGGACCTGGTTGGCGGTGGTCTGGCGGTGGATGAATCGCTCGGACAGCGGCGCCGACATCAGCTTCGCCGCATGGGTGGCGGTCGCCTCGACGAAATAGCCCAGCACGTTGTTGTGCCGGATCTTCAGCGAAGCGATTCCGGTCTCCTCGGCATAGCGCTTCTGCAGTCCGGCGATGACCGAGCGCCCCTCGTCGCGCAGCAGCCGCGCCTCGTCGAGATCGGGATCGAAACCGGCGGCGACGAAGCCGCCATCCCGGCGCTGGAGCGGCGGGTCGGCGATCAGCGCGGTTTCGAGCAGGGCGCCGAGATCGTCGAGGCCGCCGAGATTCGCCCGCGCCGTCGACAGCAGCTCCGGCAGGTCGCTGCCGGCGCAAAGCTCGGAAAGGGTGCGGGCCTGGGCGATGCCGGTGCGGATCGCGGCCAGATCGCGGGGTCCGCCGCGGTCCAAAGCTAGGCGCGACAGCGCCCGGTCGAGGTCGGGTGTCTTGCGAAGCGCCGCGCGCAGATCCTCGCAAAGGCGCGGAGTCTCCAGCGCGAACTCCACCGTGGCCAGGCGGGATTGCACGATCACCAGGTCGCGTGACGGGCTGGACAGGCGCTGTTCCAGCAGGCGCGCCCCTGCCGGCGTGACCGTGCGGTCGATCACTGAAAGAAGCGAGCCCTCGCGCCCACCCGCCAGCGCGCGGGTCAGTTCGAGATTGCGCCGCGTCGCCGCGTCGATCTGCACCGCGCCGGCCTCGTCCTCGCGCACCGGCCGCTGCAGGAGCGGGAGGCGTCCCTTCTGGGTGGTGTCCAGGTAATCGATCAGCGCCCCCATCGCCGAAAGCTCGGCGCGCCCGAAGCTGCCGAAGGCGTCGAGGGTCTGCACCGAGAACGCCGCGCGCAGCCGCTTTTCGGCCGCCGTGCTGTCGAAGCTCGCGGCGCCGAGCGGGGTCAGCGCGATCCCGAGCTCGGAGGCCGCCGCGGTTCGTTCGGGGTCGAGCCGCTCCGCCACGATCAGCTCGGACGGGGCCAGCCGCGCCAGTTCGGGCGCCAGCCGCGCCGCGCCGACCGGCATGACCCGGAACGCGCCGGTCGAGATGTCGACCCAGGCCAGGGCGGCGCTGTCACGCACCTCGGCATAGGCGGCCAGGAAATTGTGCCGGCGCGCCTCGAGCAGCGCGTCCTCGGTCAGCGTTCCGGGGGTGACGAGGCGCACCACCTCGCGTTTCACCACCGATTTCGAGCCACGCTTCTTCGCCTCGGCAGGGTTTTCCATCTGTTCGCAGACCGCGACGCGAAAACCCTTGCGGATCAGGGTCAGCAGGTACCCCTCGGCGGAATGTACCGGCACCCCGCACATCGGAATGTCGTCGCCCGCATGCTTGCCGCGCTTGGTCAGGGCGATGTCCAGCGCCTCGGCGGCGGCCTTGGCATCGTCGAAGAACATCTCGTAGAAATCGCCCATGCGATAGAACAGCAGGGCATCCGGATGCCCCGCCTTGATCGCAAGATATTGCTCCATCATCGGGGTGACGGCGGACAAGGGCCTTCCTCCAAGGTGGGGATCGCGGGCAACCTTACAAACCCGCAATCGGGGACGAAAGGTGAAAACGCCGGTGCGCCCGACCGCCCGATTTTCCGCTTGGCGTCGGGCGGTGCTGCGCCTAGCGTGCGGCCATCGAGGAGCGCGCCGGTGACCGACAAGCTGACCACTCATCAAGCCGAGGAGGACGCGCGCAACGCCGCGATCCTGATCCATGTGAACGGCCGGCTTGTGCCCCGTGCCGAGGCCATGGTCAGCGTCTATGACAGCGGTTTCATGCTGGGCGACGGGGTCTGGGAGGGGTTGCGGCTCTACAACGGCCACTGGGCCTTTCTGGACGAGCACATGGACCGGCTTTTCGAGGCCGCCAAGGCGATCGACCTCGATATCGGGCTGGATCGCGACGGGGTGATCGCGGCGCTGCGCGAGACCCAGGCCGCCAACGGCATGCAGGACGATGCCCATGCCCGGCTGATGGTGACGCGCGGGGTCAAGTCCCACCCCTTCCAGCACCCCGCGCTCAGCCGGTCCGGGCCGACCCGGGTGATCATCATCGAGCATTCGCGCCCCCGCCTGCCGCGCCCGATCCGCCTGGCCACGGTGCCGCATCTGCGCGGGTTGCCGATGACGCAGGATCCCAAGCTGAATTCGCATTCCAAGCTGAACTGCATCCTCGCCTGCATCGCCGCCGAGAAGGCCGGCGCCGACGAGGCGCTGATGCTCGATATCCATGGCTTCGTGAACACCACCAACGCCTGCAACTTCTTCATCGTCCGCAAGGGCGCGGTCTGGACCTCGACCGGCGACTATTGCATGAACGGGATCACCCGCCAGAAGGTGATCGACCTCTGCCGCGCCGATGGAATCCCGGTCTTCGAGCGCAATTTCAGCCTGGTCGATACCTATGGCGCCGACGAGGCCTTCCTCACCGGAACCTTCGGCGCCCAGACCCCGGTCGGCGAGATCGACGGGCGGATGATCGGCAGCGGGCAGATGGGCCCCATGACCGAGCATATCCGCGGCCTCTACAAGGCGCTGATCGCGAAGGCGTGCGCCTGATGCGGATCGCCATGTGGTCCGGGCCGCGCAACCTGTCGACGGCGATGATGTATGCCTTCGGCGCGCGCGGCGACTGCGCGGTGGTGGACGAGCCCTTCTATGCCGCTTATCTGGCGGAAACCGGGCTCGATCATCCGATGAAATCCGCGATTCTCGCCGCCCAGCCGACCGATCCGGCGGAGGTCGTGGCGCAGATCACCGGCCCGGTACCGGGCGGCAGGACGCATTTCTACCAGAAGCACATGACCCATCACATGCTGCCCGGCATCCCGCGGGACTGGATGCGCGGCATGGTCAACGTGTTCCTGATCCGCCATCCCGCGCGGGTCGTCGCCAGCTATGCCGCCAAGCGCGAGAACCCGACGCTGGACGATATCGGCTTTCGCCAGCAGGCTGAGCTCTTCGATCTGGTCAACGGCTGGCAGGGCAGCCCGGTGGTGATCGACAGCACCGACATCCGCAAGGACCCCGAGAAGATGCTGCGCCGCCTCTGCCAGGCGATCGGCCTGCCCTTCACCCCGGACATGCTGCGCTGGCCGCGCGGCGGGCATCCCGACGACGGCGCCTGGGCGCCGCACTGGTACGGGTCGGTCTGGAACAGCACCGGGTTCGCCGCCGCCGAGGGCCCCCTGCCGCAGATCCCCAACGGCCTGCGCGACGTGGCGGAGGCGGCTATGCCCTTCTACAACCGGCTGCGGTCGGTCGCGCTCTGAGCCAGAAGCGCCCGCGTCGTCTCGCAGGGCGTACCATCGAAAAACGCCGCCAGAACCTCGGCGAAAACCGGCGGTGCGTCCGGGACCGCCGCGAAGAGGGTCATGCTGGAGCGCAGCTTGCGCGCGTCGATGGTGCCCAGGATGCGCTCGGGGGCGGTGCCGCGGTGGGTCAGCATGAGCGCGCTGACCTCGATGAGTCGGCCGCGCAGCACGGGATGGGCCAGATAGGCCCGCGCCTCGGCCAGATCGTGGATGCCGTAGAGCTGCGACATGTCCGACCGGCCGAGCGCGGCGAGCTGCGGAAACACGAACCACATCCAGTGGCTGGTCTTGCGGCCCGCGGTCAGTTCGGAGATCACCGCCGGCCAGACCGTCTCCTGGGCCTCGAGAAACAGGCCCGCGTCGGTCTCGTCGCTCACTTCAGGCGCCGGTTGCGCATCGCGATCAGGCGCAGGCGCAGCGCGTTCAGCTTAATGAACCCGGCCGCGTCCTTCTGGTCATAAGCCCCGGCGTCGTCCTCGAAGGTGACGTGGCTTTCCGAATAGAGCGAGCGGTCCGACCAGCGCCCGACGGTGCGCGCCAGACCCTTGTAGAGCTTCACGCGCACGGTGCCGCACACATGCTCCTGGCTGCGGTCGATCAGCGCCTGCAGCATCTCGCGCTCGGGGCTGAACCAGAAGCCGTTATAGATCAGCTCGGCATATTGCGGCATCATCTGGTCCTTGAGGTGCGCCGCGCCGCGGTCGAGGGTGATCTGCTCGATGCCCCGATGCGCTTCCAGCAGGATCGTGCCGCCGGGGGTCTCGTAGATGCCGCGCGACTTCATGCCGACGAAACGCCCCTCGACCAGGTCCAGCCGGCCGATCCCGTGCCTGCCGCCCAGCTCGTTCAACCGGGTCAGGATCGTGGCGGGCGACATCGCCACGCCGTCGATGCTGACCGCGTCGCCCTTCTCGAAGCCGATCTCGACATATTCCGGCGTATCCGGCGCGTCCTCGGGATCGGTGGTGCGCTGGTAGACATAGGCGGGCGCTTCCTCGGCCGGATCCTCCAGCACCTTGCCCTCGGAGGAGGTGTGCAGCAGGTTGGCATCGACGCTGAACGGTGCCTCGCCGCGCTTGTCCCTGGCGATCGGGATCTGGTTCTTCTC
>JAGRMU010000516.1:6363-6737 GCA_020441165.1 Sedimentitalea sp. | reverse complement strand
CCGAGCGTCCCGAGGTGGTGCGCGGCTTCGTCGGCGCGGTGCTCAAGGCGATCGACGACATCGTCGCCGATCCGGCGCAGGCGGCGAAGGAGTATACCGCCGCGGTGCCCCAGCACGCCGGCAAGGAGGCCGAGATCGAGGCGATCATGCGGGCCTATGCCGAGAAGGTCTATCCCGAGGCGCCGAACCAGCCGCGCGGCAGTTTCGATCCCGAGCGGATCGCGGCGGTGCAGAAGTTCTACATCGACGCCGGCATCGTGACCACGGCGGTCCCGGTCGAGGACCTCTATACCAACGATTTCGTGCAATGACCGGAATCCCGGCTGCCGGGGCGGCGCGTGCCGCCCCCGGGGCCACCCCCGCCCCCAAGCGCA
>JAGRMU010000516.1:0-6345 GCA_020441165.1 Sedimentitalea sp. | reverse complement strand
CGTGTCCGCCCTGAGAAACCCCGCCATCGCCAGTCTGGTCCTGCTGATGCTGGTGCTGCTGGCCTGGGAGTATCTGCCGACGGCGCTGGACGTGCCGCGCTACATCATCCCCACGCTCAGCGACTGCCTGGTCGAGTTCAAGCGGATGCTGGCGCAGGAGAACCTGGTCGGGCACACCGTCTCGACCGCGGTCTACACGCTGATCGGCTTTGCCATCGGCAGCCTGCTGGGCGCGACGCTGGGCTACCTGCTGGGCATGTCCGAGTTCTGGGAGCGGGTGCTCTCGCCCTATATCCTGGCGCTGCAGATCGCCCCGAAGGTCGCCTTCGCGCCGCTCTTCATCATGTGGTTCGGCTATAACGCGATGCCCAAGCTGCTGGTGACGGTGCTGATCGTGTTCTTCCCGGTGCTGGTCAACGTGCTGCAGGCGATGCGCACCGTGGACCGCGACCTGATCAACCTGGCGCGCGCCTACACGATGCGCCGCAGCGCGATCTTCTGGAAGGTCGAGATGCCCTGGACGCTGCCCAACCTGATGGCCGGCCTGCGCATCGCCTCGACCCTGGCGGTGATCGGGGTGACGGTGGGCGAGCTGGTCGGCGGCAATACCGGGCTGGGCTTCCTGATCTCCTATGGCGGCGGGCAGGCCAACGCGGCGATGGTGTTCAACGCGATCATCCTGCTCACCGTGATCGGCTTCGTCCTCTATTCCGGCCTGGTGCGGATCGAGACGCGCCTGCTGCACTATCTTCCCAAGGCACAATTCTAACCCGTCAACCAAGGAGGTCCGAGATGACCGCAGCCCCGAAGAAGTTTCCCAGCATCGAACCCGAGGACGTGCATGTCCCGGAGGGCAAGACGCTGGGCGAGTGGATCGAAACCCGCATCGCGCGCCGCGCGACCCGCACGCTGGACTGGGACGCGCTGAAGTTCCAGGCCGATTACGATCCCAAGTACCGCCGAGCGCAGATGCGCTATATCGGCACCGGCGCCACCGGCGTGACGGACGACGAGAACGTGGTGCCGGCCGAGAACTTCACCTTCTCGACCATGGTGCTGCCGGCCGGCTGCGAGGGTCCGCTGCACATCCACCGCGACGCCGAGGAGGTGTTCTTCATCCTCAAGGGCGAGAAGATCCGCCTCTTCATCGAGCACAAGGGCGAGATGGTCGAGACCGTGCTGACCGAGCGCGACATCATCTCGGTGCCGCCCGGGCTCTATCGCGGGCTGCGCAACGAGGGCATCGAGGAGGCGCTGATGTGCGTGATGATCGGCAATCCCAAGCCGGTCACCCCGACCTATCCGCCCGATCACCCGGTCTCGAAGATCAAGCGCCCCTGACCCCGTCGCGCGCCGCAGCCGGGGGCGGCCGCATCCGCCCCCGCGCCGCCCGCGCCCTTCGATGATGAAAGGACAGACGATGACCGATATCGACAAGAAATCCCTGATCGAGGCCCGCGTGAACGAAGGTCTGCGCGGGCAATGGTACCCGGTCGCCAAATCCGTCGAGATCAAGGCGACGCGGCCCTACGGGGCGATGGTCCTGGGCGAGAAGCTGGTGCTCTGGCGCGACGGGAAGGGCAAGATCAACTGCATCGAGGATTTCTGCCCGCATCGCGGTGCGCCGCTGTCCTATGGCGAGATCCACGAGGGCAATATCGGCTGCCGCTATCACGGTGTGATCGTCGACGGCGAGGGCGTGGTGGTGCGGGTCCCGGCGATGCCGGACTGCGCGCTGGAGGGGCGCAAGGCGCTCACCGCCTATCAGGTGACCGAGGCCGCCGATTGCGTCTTCGTCTACGTGCCGTCCGTCCTGCAGCCCGAGGCGCCGGAGCTGGTGCTGCCGAAGGAGCTGAACAGCGACGACTGGACGGGGTTCCTCTGCACCTCGGTCTGGGGCGCCAACTATCGCTATGCGCTCGACAATCTCGCCGACCCGATGCACGGCTGCTATCTGCACGCCGAGAGCTTCACCCTCGCCTACGGGTCCAAGCAGGACCTGATGAAGCTGGACAAGACCGAGGCGGGGTTCCGCATCGAGCGGGTCGGGCAGAGCGGCGAGAATTTCGACTGGTCGGAATTCGAGGTGCATCCCGGCAACATGTTCTGCTTTCTCGACATCCCCTATCCGCCGGCCGCCGGGCCGGGCGGGGTGTTCCGAATCCTCGGCTTCGCGCTGCCGATGGACACGCGGCGCTGCAAGGTGTTCTTCTGGCGGATGCGCCAGGTCACCGGGCTGGCGCGCGAGAGCTTCCGCTTTCTCTACCGCGCCCGCATGGAGGCGACCCACTGGGCGGTGCTGGAGCAGGACCGGGTGATGCTGGAGGGGATGCCCGACGACGCCCGGCGCCGCGAGATGCTCTATCAGCACGATCTCGGCGTCAGCCGCATCCGGCAGATCCTGACCCGCGCCGCCAAGAGCCAGATCGAGGCGGAACTGAGCCAGGCGGCCGCCGAGTGATGCTGGACGGCCGGCATATCCTGGTCACCGGGGCGGCCCGCGGCCTCGGCGCCGAGATCGCCGGGCACCTGGCAGGCGCGGGCGCGCGCCCGATCCTGGCGGACATCGCCGAGGAGGTGGGCCGCGCCGCCGCCGAGGCCTTGCAGGCGCCGTTCCTGCCGGTCGACCTGGGCGATCCGGCGTCGATCGGCGCGCTGGCGGAAGCGATCCACGAGATCACCGGCGGGCGGCTGGGCGGGCTGGTCAACAACGGCGCCATCGCCACCGGCATCGGCGGGGTCGGTTTCGAGGAAATCGAGATCGACACCTGGGACCGGGTGATGCGGGTGAACGTGCGCGGCACCTGGCTGATGACCCGCGCCTGCGCGCCGATGCTGCGCGCCGACGGCGCCGGGCGGGTGGTCAACGTCGCCTCGGACACCGCGCTCTGGGGCGCGCCGCGGCTGCTGTCCTATGTTGCCTCGAAGGGCGCGGTGATCGCGATGACCCGCTCGCTGGCGCGCGAGCTGGGACCGGACCGCATCGGGGTGAGCGCGGTGGCGCCGGGAATCCTGACCACCGAGTCGACCGATTACGTCCCGCGCGCGCGCCACCAGCTCTACGAGGAGGGTCGCGCGGTGCCCGGCCCGCAGGCGGCGGGCGAGATCACCGAGACCATCGCCTTCCTGCTCGGGGCCGGGGCGCTGGCCCTGACCGGGCAGGTGCTGCCGGTCAACAACGGCTTCGTGTTCGGCTAGGGCGATGGGATTCTCCAGCCATATCAGCGGGCCGCTGGCCTATCACGAGCGCCCCGGCCGCGGCCCGGCGCTGGTGCTGCTGCATGGCATCGGCTCGGAAGGGCGGTCCTTCGCCGCGCTGGCGCCGCGTCTGCCCGCCGACTGGCGGCTGATCGCCTGGGACGCGCCGGGCTATGGCGGATCGGCACCGCTGGCGGCGGACTGGCCGCTGGCGGCGGATTATGCGCAGGCGCTGGGCGGGTTGCTGGACCGGCTGGGCCTGGGCCCGGTGCTGCTGGTCGGCCATTCGCTGGGCGCGTTGGTCGCGGCCGCCTTCGCCCGCGCCCATCCCGCGCGGGTGGCGCGGCTGCTGCTGGCCTCGCCGGCGCTGGGTCACGGGCAGGCGCGGGGCGCGCCGCTGGGCGCGCCGGCGCAGGCGCGGCTCGACGACCTGGCGCGGCTGGGGCCCGAGGGCTTCGCCGCGGCACGGGCGGCGCGGCTGATCCACGCCCCCGAGACCGCGCCCGAGCTGGTCGAGAAGGTCCGCGCGTCGATGGCCCGGATCCGGCCCGAGGGCTACGGGCCGGCGGTGCGGATGCTGGCCTCGGGCCGGCTCTGCGACGACCTGGCGGCGCTCGCCGTGCCCTGCGACGTGATCGTGGGGCGCGCGGACGCGGTGACCCCGCCCGAGGCCGCGCGCCGGGCCCACGGCGCGCTGCCGGCGGCGCTGCGCGGCAGCTATACCGAGGTCCCCGGCGCGGGACATGCGATTTATCATCAGGCCCCCGCGGCCTTCGCGGCGGCGCTGGTGGCGCTGGCGGCGGAGCCCGCGGCGGCGACAGGAGAGCGACATGGCTGACGAGGTTCGGGTGGGCGCATTGCGCGGGATCATGATGCGCGGGCCGGGGATCACCGAGACCCTGCCCTTCTACGAGGACATGTGGGGCCTCAGCCTCGCGCATCGCGAGGACGGGCTGGCGCTGCTGCGCGGCACCGGCCCCGAGGCCTATCTCTACGGGCTGAAGGACGGGCCGGTCTATGGCATCGACCACGTCCATTTCGCCATGCCCGACCGCGCCGCCATGGAAGCGCTGCACGCGCAGGTCACCGGCAAGGGCCACATGACGCTGGGCGCGCCGGCGCCCTTCGACGACTGGGTGGGCGGCTTCGGCTTCGAGATGCTGGACCCCGATAACCGCCGCCTGCGCTTTCGCTGCGAGGCGCGCGAGAACGCCGATACCGGCGACTGGGCCAAGCCGCGCAAGGTCAGCCACGTGGTGCTGAACAGCCCCGACATGGACGGGCTGCAGGCCTTCTATACCGAGGTTCTGGGCTTCCGGGTCTCGGACTATTCGGCCGATCAGATGGTGTTTTTGCGCTGCAGCACCGACCACCACGCCATCGCCCTGGTGCGCGGGCAATATGCCAGCGTCAACCATGTCGCCTTCGAGATGCCGACGCTGGACGAGTTCATGCGCGGCATCGGGCGGATGAAGCAGAAGGGCCATGTGCCGAGCTGGGGGCCGGGGCGGCACGGGCCGGGGAACAACCCCTTCGCCTATTTCGTCTCGCCCTCGGGCTTCGTGATCGAGTTCACCACCGAGCTGCAGGAGATCGACGAGGCCCGCCACGAGGCGAAGGTCTGGTCGCGCACCGATCCCGAGGCGATGGACCGCTGGATGACCGCCGGGCCGCCGACCACGGCGCAGCGCACGGTGATGCAGGGCCGGCCCGATCCGGGCTTTCCCGAGCTGAGGAACCGCTGATGGATCTGGGGTATGCGGGCAAGGTCGCGGTGGTGACCGGCGGCTCCTCGGGCATTGGCCTCGCCACGGTGCGGCTGCTGCTGGAGGAGGGCGCCAGCGTCGCCTTCTGCGCGCGCAATGCGAGCCGGCTGAACGATGTCGCGGCGGTGCTGCGGCGCGATTTCGGTGACGAGCGGGTGATGACGGCGGCCTTCTCGGTGCTGGACGCCGGGGCCGTCGCGGAGTTCGCCGCCGCGGTCACGGCGCGGTTCGGGCGCTGCGATCTTCTGGTGAACAATGCCGGGCAGGGCCGGGTCTCGACCTTCGCCGAGACCAGCGACGCGGACTGGCGGGACGAGTTCGAGCTGAAGCTGTTCAGCCAGATCCACCCGATCCGCGCCTTCCTGCCGCTGCTGCGCGAGGCGCGGGGCGCCATCGTCGCGGTCAATTCGCTGCTGGCCTATCAGCCCGAGCCGCACATGGTCTGCACCTCCGCGGCGCGGGCCGGAGTGCAGAACCTCGTCAAGTCGCTGAGCGTCGAGCTGGCGCCGCAGGTGCGCGTCAACGCGATCCTGCTGGGGCTGGTCGGCTCGGGGCAGTGGAGCCGGCGCTTCGCCGAGCGCGAGGACCGGAGCGTCAGCCGCGAGCAGTGGTACGCCGATCTGGCGGCGAAGAAGGGCATTCCGCTGGGCCGGCTGGGCGATCCCGCCGATGCGGCGGGCGCCATCGCCTATCTCGGCTCGCAGGCGGCCGGCTATGTCACCGGGGCCCAGCTGGAAGTCTCCGGCGGCCTGTCGCGGCACATCTAGGGGACAAAAGACATGAAGATCGACACGGTTGCGCAGGTGGAGACGGTCGGCGATTTCATCGCCCGCTATCTGGCGGAGATCGGCGTGACGACGATGTTCGGGGTGATCTCGATCCACAACATGCCGATCCTCGACGCGGTGGCGCGGCAGGGGCGGATCCGCTTCGTGACGGCGCGGGGCGAGGCCGGGGCGATGAACATGGCGGACGCCTATGCGCGGGTTTCGGGGCGCCTCGGCGTCTGCCTGACCTCGACCGGCACCGCCGCCGGCAATGCCGCCGGGGCACAGGCCGAGGCGCTGACCGCCGGCGCGCCGGTGCTGCACATCACCAGCCAGGTCGACCGCGAATTCGCCGACCGCGACCGCGCCGCGATCCACGACGTGCCGCGCCAGCCGCAGATGCTGCGCGGGGTCTCCAAGGCGGTCTATCGCATGTGGGATGCGAACGGCGCCATCGGAGTGCTGACCGCGGCGGTCTCGGCGGCGATCTCGGCGCCCTCCGGCCCGGTGAGCCTGGAGATCCCGGTCGACGTGCAGCGCGACCCGGCGACGCGCTACGGACCGGTCAGCGCCCCGGCGCCGCAGCGCCCGGTGGCGGGCGAGGCCGAGATCGC
>JAGRMU010000515.1:333-1227 GCA_020441165.1 Sedimentitalea sp. | reverse complement strand
GCCTTCATGGCGATGACCTATATCGTCGTGCCGCTGATCTTCCAGCGCGACATCATCTGGCCGACGCTGGCAAAATGGCAGCCCTATCTTTTCGGCCTTGGCGCCGGTGGAATCTCGCTCTTCATGATGGGCGCCGGCACGCTGGGCGTTCCGCGCAGGCATTGGGACATTTCGCTGGTCGATGCGGCGCATCCCTATGAATTCGCGCCGGGCGCCTACCTGATGATGGGGCTCAACGGCATGTCCGCGGTGCTCGCGGCAACGGGGGGGCTGCTCTTCGTGGTGCTCATCGTCGCCTCGGTCCTTGCCGGGCCGCGCCTCGACAAGCCCGGCGCCAAGCTGGTCTTTCCGCTGCACGACGGCGGCGCCCAGGCGGTGTCGGAATATGGCAGCGAAGGGTCGCTCAAGATCCCGGGCACGGTCATGCTGGTCACGATCTTCTTCGCGGCCTTCGTGCTCTACTACTTCGTGAACTGGAAGTACCTGTCGGCCCTGTGGCTGTTCAACTGACCCCAAACGGAGTGCCGCCATGCTTGCCGCCCTGAACATGACCGCCTCGATCCTCAAGCTCAGGATCGGCAGCTTCATCGCCCTGGCGGCGCTGGTCGGCATCCTCACCAGCGAGGGCGAGCTGCGCATGCTCGAGGCTCTGGTCTTCGCGCTGGCGGTGCTGGGCGCCTCGGGTGCCGCCGGCGGGTTCAACCAGTATTACGAACGCGAGAGCGACAAGAGGATGGCGCGGACCCGCAACCGTCCCTTCGCCAGCGGCCTGCTCAAGGCCGGGCCGATCTGGCCGGTGACGCTGCTGGCGGTGCTGATCGCGTCGCTGCTGATGGCCTGGTCGGTCGGCGGCACGCTGGCGACTGTCCTGGTGTTCCTGGGGGCGCTGACCTA
>JAGRMU010000515.1:0-179 GCA_020441165.1 Sedimentitalea sp. | reverse complement strand
GGTGCTGTTCCTGTGGACGCCGCCGCATTTCTGGAGCCTGGCCGTGGCCCGCGGCGAGGACTATCGCCGCGCCGGCATCCCGATGCTGCCGGTGGTGACCGGGCCCGAGGTCTGGGGCCCGGCGATCTTCGGCCATGTGCTGGCGCTGGTCGCGTTGTCCTTCCTGCCGCTGTGGTTCG
>JAGRMU010000514.1:823-2000 GCA_020441165.1 Sedimentitalea sp. | reverse complement strand
TCCAGACGCGTGGTATGGGCGGCGTCGGCGATGAAGCGGTTGCGCGCGTCATAGGCCAGCTTGGCCGCCTCGGCCTCGAGATGGGCGCGCTCGGCGCCGAAGGGATCGAGGCCGGCAATGTCGAACTGCGACAGGATGTTCAGCATCAGGATCGCGGTGGCGCCCTGCCCGTTGGGCGGGTGCTCGACCAGCTCGACGCCCTTGTAGGCCCCGCTCACCGGCTCGGTGGCCTCGCAGCGCGTGGCGGCGAAATCGGCAAGGTCGTGCGCGCCGCCGAGCTTGCGCAGGCTCGCGATCATGTCCTCGGCGATCTCGCCGGTATAGAAGGCATCGCGGCCGTCCCGCGCGATCCGGCGCAGCACCTCAGCCTGACCGGGGGCGCGGAAGACCTGGCCGGGCTCGGGCGGCTTGCCACCCACGAGATAGGCGCGGCGGGCGTCCGGGGTCAGGATCGGCGCGTCCCGCGGCCAGTCGAAGGCGACACGCGGCGCCACCGGAACGCCCTCCTCGGCATAGCGGATCGCCGGCTGCAGGATCGCGTCCAGCCCCAGCGTGCCGCGGGTCTCGGCGAGGTGGCAGAACGCGTCCACGGCACCGGGGATCGTCACCGCGTCGGGGCTGCCCTGGGCGATCGCGGTCTGGCCCGTCTTTCGAAGCCGGTCGGCGTCGGCACCCGCCGGGGCGCGTCCGGAGCCGTTGAGCCCATGCACCGCGTCGCTGCCGGGCAGGGTGTAGAGAAGGAAACAGTCGCCGCCGATTCCGGTCATCTGCGGCTCGCAGATCCCCAGCAGCACCGCTGCCGAGATCGCCGCATCCATGGCGTTGCCGCCGCGCTTGAGAATGTCGATGGCGGTCGCGGCGGCCAGCGGGTGCGAGGTCGCGCACATGCCGTTGGCGGCGAGCACCGCGGACCGCCCCGGGATCTGGAAATCGCGCATGGTCACTACCCTCCAAGTGTCATCGCGCGAGCCTAGGGCGACGGCCGGGGAATGCCAATCTCGGACAGCAGCGCGGGGAGGGCAAGGAAGGGAAAAATCCTCGGCGCCGCGTACTGGTGGGGGCTGTAAACCGCGGCGCCGAGGGAAGCTTGTTTCAGCTACCCGATCAGGATGCGCGAGCTTTCCGGCAGCAGTTGGGACGCAATGCGACGCTTTTGCGGCACGGACGGAAATCCCGG
>JAGRMU010000514.1:0-653 GCA_020441165.1 Sedimentitalea sp. | reverse complement strand
CCGGTTCTCCGGCAGGCCGACCCCGCTATCGACGATCTCCACGTGCAGATCGCTGCCCGCCATGTCCGCGGCCACCGAGATGTCGCCGGGAGCGCCCCCGGCATAGGCGTGCTCGACCACGTTGTTGATGGCCTCCGCCAGGGCGATCTCGACCGACCCTGCAAGATCGTCGTCGATGCCCGCGGCGCGCAGCCAGGCGATCACCGCGCAGATCCCGCAGCGCGCTTCGGTCTCGTTCGCCCGGAAGGCCGTTTGGAAGCTGTTCGCCGTGCCGGTCACGCCATCCGTCCGCCAAGCCAGAGCGCCACGGTCAGCCGGAGACCGAGGCGACGGCGTCATCGAGGGACGGGTAGAGGCGAAAGACCGTGTCCATCCGCGTCAGCCGGAACACCTTGTCGACCGTCGGCGTCAACCCGGCCAGGTCCAGACGCCGCCCGCTGCCCATCTGCTTCATCGCCGCGACGATGGCGCCGAGCCCGCTGGAGTCGATGAAATCCACCGTCGACAGGTCCAGGATGACGCGATCCGGTCCGCCTTCGGTCTCGCTGCGCATCTCCTCCTTGAACTGGATCGCCATCGCGGCGTCGATACGGTCGGCATTGACGGTCACGACGCGCGCGTCCTCTGTCACGGTGCTGGTCAGGCTCATCGCG
>JAGRMU010000513.1 GCA_020441165.1 Sedimentitalea sp. | reverse complement strand
GCGAGAAGGGCGACGACGACGACCGCCACCATGCCCCAGATCGGGCCCTTGTGCCGGCGCTGCTGCTTGTCGATGTCGGTATGGGGTGCGGACATGGGACATCTCCTCTGGTCGAAATCCGGCGCGCCGGCATCGGGCCGGTTGCGCGCGATCATTCCCCGTCCTAACGTCCGCCAGCCCAGAAAGTTCCGACCGGAGAGTGCGATGAAGGACACCGCCCCGCAGACCATTCACCTGAAGGATTATGCGCCCTTCGGCTTCCTGGTGGACAGCGTCGAGCTGTCATTCCGGCTGGATCCGCATGCCACGCGGGTCGCCAGCCGCATCGCCTTCCGGCCCAATCCCGCCGCCACTGACCGCCGCTTCTTCCTGCATGGCGAGGCCCTGACCCTGATCCGCGCCGCCATCGACGGGCAGGAGGTCGCGCCCGAGCTGAGCGCCGCGGGGCTGACCTGCAAGGTGCCGGAGGGGCCCTTCACCTGGGAGGCCGAGGTCGAGATCGACCCGGCGAACAACACCGCGCTGGAAGGGCTCTACATGTCGAACCGCATGTATTGCACCCAGTGCGAGGCCGAGGGCTTCCGCAAGATCACCTATTACCCCGACCGACCCGACGTGATGGGCGTCTTCACCGTCCGCATCGAGGCTCCGCACCCGGTGCTGCTGTCGAACGGCAACCCCGAAAGCGCCGGCGAGGGGCACGCGGTCTGGCACGATCCCTGGCCGAAACCCTCCTACCTCTTCGCGCTGGTCGCGGGCGACCTCGTTGCCCACGAGGACCGATTCACCACCATGTCCGAGCGCGAGATCGCGCTGAACCTCTGGGTGCGGCCCGGCGACGAGGGCAAATGCGCCTTCGCCATGGAGGCGCTGAAGAAGGCGATGAAATGGGACGAGGAGGTCTATGGCCGCGAATACGATCTGGATGTGTTCAACATCGTCGCGGTGGACGATTTCAACATGGGCGCGATGGAGAACAAGGGGCTGAACGTCTTCAACTCCGCCGCCGTTCTGGCCAGCCCGGAAACCGCCACCGACGCCAATTTCGAGCGCATCGAGGCGATCATCGCGCATGAGTATTTCCACAACTGGACCGGCAACCGCATCACCTGCCGCGACTGGTTCCAGCTCTGCCTCAAGGAGGGGCTGACGGTGTTCCGCGACGCGCAATTCACCGCCGACATGCGCTCGGCCCCGGTCAAGCGGATCTCGGACGTGATCGACCTGCGCGCCCGCCAGTTCCCCGAGGATGCCGGCCCGCTGGCCCATCCGGTGCGCCCCGAGAGTTTCCAGGAGATCAACAACTTCTACACCGCCACGGTCTACGAGAAGGGCGCCGAGGTGATCGGGATGCTCAAGCGTCTGGTCGGCGATCAGGCCTATGCCGAGGCGCTCGAGCTCTACTTCGCACGCCATGACGGGCAGGCCTGCACCATCGAGGACTGGCTGAAGGTGTTCGAGGACGTGACCGGGCGCGATCTGGCGCAGTTCCAGCGCTGGTACAACCAGGCCGGCACCCCTCGGCTGAGCGTCGACGAGCACTGGCAGGACGGCACCTATACCCTGACCTTCGGCCAGCACACGCCTCCCACCGCCGCCAGCCCCGATCCGCAGCCCGTGGTGATCCCGATCGATGTCGGCCTGCTGGGGGCCAATGGCGACGAGGTGGTGCCGACCCGGACGCTGGAGATGACCGAGGCGCGCCAGTCCTTCCGCTTCGAGGGGCTGGCCGGCAAGCCGGTGCCCTCGATCCTGCGCGGCTTCTCCGCCCCGGTGATCCTCGAGCGCGAGGTGCCCGCCGCCGAACGCGCCTTCCTGCTCGCCCATGACACCGACCCGTTCAACCGCTGGGAGGCCGGGCGCGGCCTGGCGCGCGAGACGCTGATCGAGATGGCGGCGCGCGGCGGCGCGCCCGATGCCGACTACCTGGCCGGCCTGCGCGCCGTGCTGCGCGACACTGGCCTCGATCCGGCCTTCCGGGCGCTGATGCTGGCCCAGCCCGGCCAGTCCGAGCTGGCCGCGGCGATGGCCGATCGCGGCCTCGTCCCCGACCCGATGGCGATCTGGACCGCGTCGGAGGCGCTGAAGGACGCCCTAGCCCGCCAGGTCCGCGACGATCTGCCCGGGTTGCTGGACGAAACCCGCATCGCGGCGGCGTTCGCGCCGGACCCCGACCAGGTCGGCAAGCGCGCCCTCGGCGGCGCGGCCCTCGCGCTGCTGAGCCGGCTCGACGGCGGCGCGCGGGCGGTCGCGCAATATGCCGAGGCCGGCAACATGACGCTGCAGCTGAACGCGCTCTCCTGCCTTCTGAGCATCGGCAAGGGCGCGCCGGAGCTGGACGCCTTCTACGATCAGTGGCGGCATGACCGGCTGGTGATCGACAAGTGGTTCGGCCTGCAGATCGCCCAGGCGGCGCCCGAGCGGGCCGTCGAGGTGACGCGAGTGCTCACTGAGCATCCCGATTTCACCTGGAAGAACCCCAACCGCTTCCGCGCCACGCTGGGCGCGCTGGCGGCGCATCACGCCGGGTTCCACCGGGCGGATGGCGCCGGCTATCGGCTGCTGGCCGACTGGCTGATCCGGCTCGACCCGGTCAACCCGCAGACCACCGCGCGCATGTGCAGCGCCTTCCAGACCTGGACACGCTATGACGCGGACCGGCAGGCACTGATCCGCGCCCAGCTGGAGCGGATCGCGGCGGCGCCGGATCTGTCGCGGGACACCGGCGAGATGGTGTCGCGGATCCTCGCGGCCTGATCCGGTGCCCGGAGGCGATCCGGACGACGACGCGCCGGCCGCCTTCGTCTTCACCCGCCGCGCCCGCTCCTGGCAGGCGGTCGCGGCGGTGGGCGCGGTCTGGGCGGCGCTGCTGGCGGCGCTGGTGCTGCTCGACGCCGCCTGGTGGCTGATGGCGCTGCTGGCGCTGCCGACCCTGCCGGCGCTCTACGATCTGTGGGCCGATCCCAGCGCCGGGCTGCGGCTGGAAGCCGGCCGGCTGGACTGGTACAGCGGGCGCCGCTCGGGCACCCTGCCGCTCGCCGAGATCGATCGGATGCGCTTCGACACACGGTGGGATTTCACCGTGAAGGTCAGCGCCCTGCTCCACGGCGGCCGGCGCGTGCGGCTGCCCCAGGAATCGCTGCCGCCCCACCGGGCGTTCGAGGCCGCGCTGACCGCGCGCGGCGTCGCCGTCGAGCGGCACCACTTCGCGATCTTCTGAACCCGGGAAGCGTCGCCCGGGATTTTCCGCGCCCGCAGACAATTGCCGCGAAACCGCCATGTTTCCGCCGCATTTGCCCGGCAAAGCTAAAACTTGAATAGAACTTCGGACCAATTGGAATAGAATGCTTACCTCCCTTCCCGGCGCCGCGTCGCCAATGAAGCCCGCTCGGCGGGCCGCGCGCGCGCCCCATGACATCACCGGCATCGCGATCCCGGTCATCGCGCCCACCCCCGGCGAGGCCGCCAGCGACGTCGCCCGGGAGCGCGGGCAGTTCCTCGCCCGGCAGGACCGCTGGGAGGAGCTGGCGGCCGAGCTCGACGCCGCCGATCGCGCCCGGCAGGCAACCCCCGACGGGCAGCGGCTGGCCGACCTGCTGGCCTTCGGGGCACGCAGCGACGCGATCCTGGCCGCCGAACACGCGTTGCAGGACGGTGCGGACCCGGACGCCCCGGCGCTCGCGGGCGGCATCGCGGCGCTCGAGGAGATGCGCGACGAGGCCGGGGCCGCGCCGATGCTCGACCTCGTCGTCGCCCTGGCGCATCTCGACCTCGGCTGGCTCTGGCGCCGGCTCGGACAAACCCACCCCACGCAGGGCAAAACCCGCTTCGCCGCGCATGTCGAGCGCGCCGCCGCGCTGCTGGCCCCCCATTGCGGCGTGGCGCTGGACAGCCCGGCGATTGCCGCCGCGCGCTGCGCGATCCTGGCCGGCTGCGGCGATCCGCGGGACCGGCTGGTGGACGATTTCGAGGATCTGATCGACCTCGATCCCGGCAACCCGCGCCCGATGCGCACCCTGGGCACCTGGCTCTTGCCGCGCTGGTTCGGGGACTACCGGCAGCTGGAGCTGGAGGCACGCCGCACCGCCGCGCTCACCC
>JAGRMU010000512.1 GCA_020441165.1 Sedimentitalea sp. | reverse complement strand
CTGGTAGCCCTGCGGCAGGTCGGGATAGAAATAGTTCTTGCGATCGAAGGCACTTGTCAGGTTGATCTTTGCCTTCAGGCCAAGACCGGTGCGCACCGCCTGCTCGACGCAGAATTCGTTGATCACCGGCAGCATGCCCGGCATCGCCGCGTCCACGAAGGCGACGTTGGAATTGGGCTCGGCCCCGAAGCGGGTCGAGGCGCCGGAGAAAAGCTTGGCCTGCGAGCTGACCTGGGCATGCACCTCCATGCCGATCACCAGTTCCCAGTCGTGCCGGGCGCCGGCAATCGTCTTGGGCTTGGGGGTCTCATATGTCAGGTCCAGCATGGAACGCCTCGTGTCCGCTCGGGGGTCGAGGGCCTTCTAGGCGAGGCCGCGGGGCTGGGCAAGGGGCGCGGGCGCTCAGGGCGCGCGCAGCACCACCCCGTCCGGGGTGAAGGCGACGCGGCGCCCGGCGGCCAGCTCGGCAGAAAATTCCGCGGCCAGGACCTGCATCGCCTCGCTCTGCCCGCGCGCCGCATAGCGTTTCAGCGAGGTGGCGGGCGCGGCGTCGTCGAAGCGGTCGCCGGCATGGGCCCAGACCAGCGGGTGCAGCTCGGTCAGGTGGCCGCGGATCAGGCGGCTGGCGCAGGCGGCGATCTCGGCGCGCGGCCGGCGGGCATCGGGCAGATCGCCCGGGCCGGGGCGCAGGGCGAGGGCGCAATAGGCGGTCAGCAGGTTGACCATGGCCTGATCGGGGCGCGCCTTCAGGATGTCGAGCAGCCCGTCGATAAAGAAGCCGGTGTCGATCCGGGTGCAGGCGCCGTCGTCGATGGCCACGGCGTCGAAGCAGACCCAGGTATAGCCGCCGGCGCCCCAGACATCCTGGGTGAGCGCGGCGGTGCGGCGTGCTTCCAGCTCCAGCTGCCGGTAGTCCCCGAACCAGCGCGGCAAGAGCCAGGTGCCCAGGGTGCGCATCGGGCGCGGGTTGCCGGGATCGAGGTCGATCAGATCCTCGAAATCGTCCACCAGCCGGTCCCGCGGATCGCCGCTGCCGGCCAGGATCGCGCAGCGCGCGGCGGCAATCGCCGGGCTGTCCAGCGTCACGCCGCAATGCGGGGCCAGCAGCGCGGCGGCGCGCTCGACATGCGCGGCGAAGCGGGCTTTGCTCTGCGCGGGTCGGGTCTGCCCGAGCCGGCGCCAGAGCCAGCCGAGGTCGAGATGCGCCAGGGCGACGACGAGGTCGAGCATCGGCGCGGCGCCGGCCTCGTCGCGCATTTCCTCGAGCGCCGCGATGCCGCCGGCGAGCGCCGGCGCGTCCGGGTCCGCGCCGTCCTGCAACGCGTGTTCGGCGGCCAGGATCGC
>JAGRMU010000511.1 GCA_020441165.1 Sedimentitalea sp. | reverse complement strand
AGAAACCGTGCCCCAGCCCAGTCGCGGCAATCGCGGGGGATACGCCGCCGGTAATACCACCTGTTTTTCTTCGGCTCGATGTGCTGGCACATGACCCGGATAGCTCCGATTTCGTAGACTAGAACCACGGCTGTGTAACCTCATGTGTAATCTGAGGCAACAACAACTCTAGCCTATCTATCTGATAATTAACAAAATTTCAGATTGAAATGGCGGAGACGATGGGATTCGAACCCACGAAACCTTGCGGTTTACTCCCTTAGCAGGGGAGCGCCTTCGACCACTCGGCCACGTCTCCGCCGACGGGTATAACCGCGCAAGCTTAGGATATACAAGGCGAAATTCCACTTCATGCCCAAATACGGATTCGGTGCCTCAAACCCTTGAAATGGCACGGGAAGGCACCGGAAAGCACCGGGTTTGGGAGAGATTTGGTCAATTCCCTCACGCAGGTTCGCGGCTTCGGGCACCGATTGTTTCAGCGGCCCCAGCCGATCCCGCACGACTCGCAGGCCGAGAGCGTTGGATTTCCGGGCTTCGGTCAACGAACCGATCTCCTTTCCAGGAGGAGATCGCGACATGACTGCACAGGACAAAGAGCCGGGCGCCGCCACGCTGGAAGAGCTCACCGCCTACTGGCGGATGCCTTCTTTGCGCTCCGCCCGAGAACTTGCCCAAAGGCTGGGCCTCCGCCGTGTGCGTGGAAAATATCCATGGTTTGCGATCTGGCGACTTGAAGGTCTTGCGCCACCCGCAGCGCGACTTTGGCCGGAGTTAAAGTTACCGCACCTCACGACGAGCGACGTCGCGGATCTGTTGCAAGAATCTCGACGCGCCGCGCAAAGGAAAGACCAGCGGAAACCGGATGCAAGCTTTCCCGAGCGGCTGCGGTTTCGGAGCAAGCCAAAGCTCTGGCGGCAAGCACAAATCAACGCATGGGCCGCTGGCCTTCCTGTGCCAGTCTACACGCTGCTTCCGGACCAGCCCCGGCGACCTCCGATGTTGGCGAAGACCGCCGCGTCTGAGCGATCGACAGAACCATCGAGCGTCTTTGATCCTTACTGCGAAATACAGTTTTCAGACGCTTGATACGAAGAAATGACAAGAAGCACGTAGGCCGGAAAAAATAACATACACCCTTAA
>JAGRMU010000106.1 GCA_020441165.1 Sedimentitalea sp. | reverse complement strand
GGCGGCGGCGCAGCGCGCGCGGGCCGGGCGGCGCCGCTCGCTGCTCGACGGGGTGCCGATCAGCTGGAAGGATCTCTTCGACAGCGCCGGCATCGCCACCGAGGCCGGCTCGCGCCTGTTGCAGGGCCGCACGCCCGCAAGGGACGCCGAAGTGCTGCGCAACGCCACCGCGATGGGCACGGTCTGCCTCGGCAAGACCCACATGAGCGAGCTGGCCTTCTCGGGCCTCGGCTACAATCCCAGCACCGCGACGCCGCCCTGCGTCAACGATGCGGCGGCGGTACCGGGCGGGTCCTCCTCCGGCGCGGCGGCCTCGGTGGTCTTCGGACTCGCAGCCGGGGCCATCGGCTCGGATACCGGCGGGTCGGTGCGGGTGCCGGCGGCCTGGAACGATCTCGTTGGTCTCAAGACCACCGCCGGGCGGCTGAGCCTCGACGGGGTGGTGCCGCTCTGCCGGAAATTCGATACGGTCGGCCCGCTGGCGCGCAGCGTCGAGGATGCGGCCTGGATGCTGGCGGCGCTGCAAGGCGGCAGGGCGCCCGACCTGCGCGGCGCCACGCCGCAGGGGCGCCGGCTGGCGGTGCTGCGGACCGTGGCGCTGGAGGGTCTGCGCGATGCGCCGGGCGCTGCCTTCGAGGCCGCGCTGACCCGGCTGTCGGCGGCCGGCGCGCAGCTGGTGCCGCTCGAGGTTCCGGAACTGGCCGAGGTCGCGGGGCTCAGCGGCGTGCTCTACACCGCCGGGGCCTACGGGCTCTGGCGCGAGGTGATCGAGGCCGATCCCGAGGCGATGTATGGCGAGATCCTCAAGCGCTTCCGCCTCGGCGCGACGTTTTCCGGGCCCGATTACGTGGAGGCCTGGGCAAGGCTCGACGCGGCGCGCGAGGCCTGGGCGCGGGCCACCGCCGGGTTCGACGCGGTGCTCTGCCCGACCGCGGCGAACCTGCCGCCCGACCTGCAGCGCCTGCAATCGGATGCCGACTATTACGTGACCGAGAACCTGTTGACCCTGCGCAACACCCGGATCGGCAACCTGATGGGGCTCTGCGCGCTGACCCTGCCCACCGGCACGCCAAGCTGCGGGCTGTCACTGATGGGCCGGCCCGGTGGCGAGGAGGCGCTGCTGCGGCTGGGCGCGGCGGCCGAGGCGGCATTGGCCTGAAAGCCACAAATTCCCGCCGGGGCGCGGCAAATGCTGGACGCAGGGTCGGTGCATCTGTAACCTGCTGGAAACGGGCCGAAACGAGCCCGATCCGAGGCAGTTGTGATGGTTTTTCCCGAGCGGTTTTCGAACCTACCGGACTATGCATTTCCGCGTCTGAGGGCGCTGCTCGACGGGCACGCGCCCGGCGGCGACGTGCTGCACATGACCATCGGCGAGCCGAAACACGCCTTTCCCGCCTGGGTCACCCAGGTGATCGTGGACAATGCCGCCGGCTTAAACAACTATCCGGCCAATGACGGCAGCGCGGACTTGCTGGCCGCCATCGCCGGCTGGGTGCGGCGGCGCTATGGCGTCACCCTCGATCCGGCGACGCAGGTGATGGCGCTGAACGGCACGCGCGAGGGGCTCTACAACGCCGCCATGGCGCTTTGCCCCGAGACCAGGGGCGGCGGGCGGCCGGCGATCCTGATGCCGAACCCGTTCTACCAGGTCTACATGGTGGCGGCGCTGTCGGTGGCGGCCGAGCCGGTCTTCGTGCCGGCCACCGCGGCCACCGGCTTTCTGCCCGATTTCGGCGCGCTGCCCGCCGAGGTGCTGAACCGCGTCGCCATCGCCTATCTCTGCTCGCCCTCCAACCCGCAGGGCGCGGTGGCCAGCCGGGACGACTGGGCGGCGCTGATCGCCCTGGCCGAGCACCACGATTTCCGCATCTTCGCCGACGAGTGCTATTCCGAGATCTACCGCGACGCGCCGCCGCCCGGCGCGCTGGAGGTGGCCCAGCAGGTCGGCGCCGACCCCGAGCGGGTGACGGTGTTCCATTCGCTCTCCAAGCGGTCCAACCTGCCCGGGCTGCGCTCGGGATTCGTGGCCGGGGGGCCGAAAACCATCGCCCGGATCAGGCAGCTGCGCGCCTATGCCGGGGCGCCGCTGCCGGGGCCGTTGCAGGCCGCCGCCGCGAAGGTCTGGGCCGACGAGACGCATGTCGAGGAGAACCGCGCGCTCTATCGCGAGAAATACGCGCTGGCCGACCGGGTGATGGCCCCGGTGCAGGGCTACCGGCCGCCCGAGGGCGGGTTCTTCCTGTGGCTGCCGGTCGAGGATGGCGAGGCGGCGGCGCTGAAGCTCTGGCGCGAGACCGGGGTGCGGGTTCTGCCGGGGGCCTACCTGGCGCAGGGCGCACCGGGGCAGAACCCGGGCGAGGGATATATCCGGGTCGCGATGGTGGCCCCGAAACACGAGGTGGAGCGTGGCCTGATGCGGCTGCGCGACTGTCTCTACAGCTAGACCGAGGACAGGCATGGCATATCAGACACGCAGCCGCGACCCCTTGCTGGACAGCAACATGCAGGCCGCCATCGAGAGGCGGGGCAAGGAGCTGATCGGCATCGCCCTCTTCTGCCTGGGGCTGGCGGCGGCGGCGATGATCGCCTCCTACACGCCGGACGATCCGAACTGGATGGTCTCGACCGACGCGCCGGTGCAGAACTGGATGGGCCGGATCGGCGCCTCGATCGCCGCGCCCCTGTTCATGGTCGTCGGCTGGGGCAGCTGGGGCATCGCGCTGGCCGGCCAAGTCTGGGGGGTGCGCTTTGCCTTCCATCTCGGCGACGAGCGCGCGCTGGGACGGGTGATCTTCGCGCCGATCGCCATCGCGGTGGCCTCGGTCTATGCCGCCACGCTGGTGCCGGGCGAGGCCTGGCGCGCGACCCACAGCTTCGGGCTCGGCGGGCTCTTCGGCGATACCGTCCTCGGCATGATCCTCACCCTCCTGCCGTTCGGCTCGGCGGCGCTGGTCAAGCTGACCTCGGCGCTGATGGCGGCGCTGATGGTGGGGCTGGGCCTCTTCTCGCTGGGCTTCACCCGGAACGAGCTGTCGCGGGCGCTGCGCTCGGCGACGGTCGGGGTGATCATGCTCTACGGCATGCTGCTCGGCCTGTTGGGGCAGGGCGCCAGCGCGGCGCTGGAGGCGGCGCGCCAGCGCCGCGCGCAGCGCGCCGAGCGGCGTCTGGCCGCCGAGGAGGCCGCGGCGCAAGCCGCCTTCGATCCCAGGGGCGGCGCCGAGGAGGCGCGAGACGGGCGAGGCAGTTTCCTGTCGCGCCTGCCGTCCCTGATCCGCCGCCCCGATCCGCTGCCGGAGCCGGAACTGGTCGAGCCGGTGGCGATCGCCGGCGATGCCCCGATGCCGGGCGACGACCGCATCCGGGCGCGCATCGCCGACGTGATCCGGACCCGCCGCCAGGCCGACACGCCGCCCGAGGCCGACAAACCGCTGACCCGCGGCCTCGGCCGCCGTCCCGATCCGCTGATCCTCGATCCTGTCCGCGCCGGAGCCCCGCGCATCGAGCCGCCGCTGACCGGCGCGGCCTATGCCGCACAGTCCGAGGCGGCCGATCCCCTCGAGGACGAGGATGCCCTGGAGGAAGATGCCCTGCCGCTGCAGCCGCCCGCGCCGGACCTGCCGCCCTTGCCCGGAATTGAGCCGCGCAAGGTGGTGCAGAACCCGCCCCGCAAGGCCCCGGCGCCGTCGCGCCGGGCGCAGGCCGAGGCGCAGCCTGGGCTCGATTTCGACGCCGAGGGGCCGGGATTCGAGCTGCCGCCGCTCAGCCTGCTGACCAGCCCGGCGAAGATCGAGCGCCACATGCTCAGCGACGAGGCGCTGGCCGAGAACGCGCGGATGCTGGAAAACGTGCTCGACGATTATGGCGTCAAGGGCGAGATCACCTCGGTGCGCCCCGGCCCGGTGGTCACCATGTACGAGCTGGAGCCGGCGCCGGGCCTCAAGGCCAGCCGGGTGATCGGCCTCGCGGACGACATCGCGCGCTCGATGGCGGCGCTTTCGGCGCGGGTCTCGACAGTGCCGGGCCGGTCGGTGATCGGCATCGAGCTGCCCAACGAGAACCGCGAGAAGGTGGTGCTGCGCGAGATCCTCGCCAGCCGCGATTTCGGCGACAGCAACATGCGCCTGCCGCTTGCGCTCGGCAAGGATATCGGCGGCGGCTCGATGGTCGCCAACCTGGCCAAGATGCCGCACCTGCTGATCGCCGGGACCACCGGCTCGGGCAAGTCGGTGGCGATCAACACCATGATCCTCTCGCTGCTCTACAAGCTGACCCCCGAGGAATGCCGGCTGATCATGATCGACC
>JAGRMU010000510.1 GCA_020441165.1 Sedimentitalea sp. | reverse complement strand
CGCGAGGTCAAGGAACTGCGCACCGCCAACGAGATCCTGAAGAAGGCGTCGGCGTATTTTGCCCAGGCGGAGCTCGACCGCCCGTTCCGCAAATGATCGCCTTCATTGAAGCGCACCGTGAGGTCTTCGGGGTCGAGCCGATCTGTCGCGTTCTGCCGATCGCCTCTGCGACCTATTATGCGCGCGCTGCCATCGCCCGCAATCCTGCTTTGGCTTCTGATCGTGCCAGGCAGGACGCGGAGGATTTCGAGAAGATCAGACGCGTCCATGACAAGAGCAAGGGCCGCTACGGCGCGCGCAAGGTCTGGCATCAGCTTCGTCGCGACATGCACGATATCGCGCGCTGCACAGTGGAGCGCCTCATGCGCGAACATGGATTACAAGGGGTTGCACGGGGCAAGAAGAAGACCACGATCCCTGACCCGGCGCAGCCTTGCCCTGATGACAAGGTCAATCGGCAGTTCATAGCGGACGCTCCCAATCCGCTCTGGGTGTCGGATTTCACCTACGTGTCGACTTGGACGGGGATGGTCCATGTGGCCTTCGTCATCGATGTCTTCGCCCGCAAGATCGTGGGCTGGCGCGTCTCAACCTCGATGACCACAGGCTTCGTGCTGGATGCCCTGCACCAGGCCATCTGCCAACGGTGCCCGCTCGAGGGAAGCGGGCTGATCCACCACTCTGATCGTGGCAGCCAATATCTGTCCATCCGTTACATCGAGCGGCTGGCCGATGCTGGTATCGACACCTCGGTCGGCAGTGTCGGAGACAGCTATGACAACGCGCTGGCCGAGAGCATCATCGGCCTGGTCAAGACCGAGGTGATCAACTTCCTCGGCCCTTGGAGATCCATGGGCCAGGTCGAATGGCAGACCTTGCAATGGGTCAGCTGGTACAACACCGAACGGCTACACAGCGCCATTGGCCACCGGCCGCCGCAAGAACGGGAGGATGCATTCCATGCGAGCATGAACGCCCTTGAAGGAGCCGCGTAAGTTTTGAACAAAGAACTCTCCGGTAAACCCGGGGCGCTTCAAACCGCTTGTTCGGCGCCCGGAAGTCGCCTAGCCTGCAGCTCTCCGCGGCGAAAGAGCGACCATGACCGACGACCGATTTGGATGCCCCTGCTGCAGCGGCGCCTTCGCGGGATTCCTGGCGGGACGGGGCGGTGCCGCGACAATGCGTTTTCCGCGCAGCTTCGCGATCAGCCGGCGCGGCTTCCTGTCGGGAACGGCGGCTCTGACCGGGATGGCGGCGGCGCTTCCGGCCATCGCCAGAGCGCAAGACGCCCCCGCGACCATCTTCCGCGGCGGCACCATCCTGACCGTCGACGCGGCGTTCTCGGAGGTCGAGGCGATCGCCATCCAAGGCGACCTCATCATCGCCACCGGCCCCCTCGCCCAGGTACGCGCCGAGGCCGGGCCAAACGCGGTCGAGATCGACCTGGCCGGGCGCACGATGCTGCCGGGTTTCATCGACCCGCACACCCATGTCGTCTCGGGCTCGGCCGTGGACGGCATCACGACCAATGTCGGCATGACGCGCTTCGGCACGGCGGCGGAGGTTCTGGACCATCTGCGATCGCTGGTCCCGGACACCCCAGAGGGCGACTGGATCCTCGCCCGCAACTTTGACCCCGCGCTGCAGGAGGGGCCCGATGCGCTCACCTTCGCCGAGCTCGACGCCGTCTCGACCGAGGTGCCGGTCTTCGTGCTGAACGCCTCGGGTCACCTGGCCTACGCCAACCGCAAGGCGTTCGCGGTCGCGGGCATCTCCGAGGATGTCGCCGATCCGCCGGGCGCGGAGTTCGTGCGCGATGGCGAGGGCCGGCTGACCGGGGTGATGAAGAACAACGTGGCCTTTCTCCAGGTTCTCTCCGCCGCGCCGGCGATGGCGCAGCTCGACCCGGTCTCGGCACTGATCGGCCTGCTGTCGGGCTGGAGTCGCCTCGGCCTCACCACGGTGAGCGAACTGGCGCTCGGGGCCGTCACCAGCTCGCCCGCCGATGCCGGCATCCTCTTCGCGGCGGCGGCATCGGGACAGCTCAAGGCCCGCATCCGCGCCTATCCCTTCTACACTGTCGGCTCCGCCGCATGGGACGCGGCGGGGATCGCACCGGGTAGCGGCGACGCGCTCGTGCGGATCAGCGGCTACAAGCTCGTCGCCGACGGCTCGAACCAGGGCTTCACGGGCCTTCAACGCGAGCCCTATATCAACTCCGACAGCCGCGGCACCGCCTACATGACGCCCGAGGAGATGACGGCCACCGCCGTCGACCGCGCCTCGAAGGGCTGGCCGCTTGCCCTCCATGCGAACGGCGACGCCGGGATCGACATGGTTCTGGACGCCTGCGAAGCGGTGCGCGGTGCCGGGATCGACATGAGCCGCATCCGCGCCCGGATCGAGCACTGCTCGATGCTGCATGACGAGCAGATCGCCCGCATGAAGGATCTCAGCGTCTCGGCGAGCTTCCTGGTAGGGCACGTCCACTTCTGGGGCGTCTGGATGCGCGACCGCGTGTTCGGGCCCGAGCGCGTCAACCACCTCGTCCGGTGCCGCAGCGTCGAGGAGGCCGGCGTGGGCTTCACGCTGCATTCCGACTTCACGGTAACGGATCCCGATCCGCTGCACATGATCGAGATGGCGGTGACCCGCCGGACCTGGAAGGAGCCGGAGTTCGTTCTCAATCCCGGTGAGCGGGTATCGGTCGAGTCCGCAATCCGGGCGATGACGTCGGAGGCCGCGTGGCAGCTTTTCTCCGAGCACGAGATCGGCAGCCTCGAGACCGGGAAACTGGCCGACCTGGTGATCCTCGAGGAGGATCCGCGACGTGTCGCCCCGGACGCGATCAGGACCATCCGGGTCCTCGAGACATGGATGAACGGCGAGCGGGTCTACGCCGCCTGACCGGCACCGCCTGGGCGGTGAGCGTGAGCGCCGGCGCCGACAGGCGGATGCGGATGGTGTCCCGAACAAGACACCTCGCGAGGTTTCTAGAGCGTTTAAGGCTCTAACGGAAGCATTTCCGACAGTCTTTGGGGTAGTTGGCACATTCCCCGGCGGCGATTAGCATATTTTTTCGACGCCGCGCCAGAGCGTTTTGCACGAGCGTGCGGCGGCGTTTAGCGGCCAGTGCTTGAGCTTCGCAAAGGCCCGTTGACGGGGGTCAGGTCGAGGCTGTGATGAGGCCCCAACGGTGGTGTCCCGTGTGGTTCTCTAATCGCCTTGGTCAAG
>JAGRMU010000509.1:19644-19950 GCA_020441165.1 Sedimentitalea sp. | reverse complement strand
GCGTGCCCGGCTGCCAGGCGCCGGGCGGGATCCGGGCAGGTTCCACATAGGCCGAATGCAGCGCGTCGAGCTGCGCCCATAGCAGGTCGGTCTTGAAGATCAGCGCCCCCGCCGCGGCATCCTGCTTCTCGTCCGTGTCGGCGTGATCGAGCACCCAGGCGAGGCCGAAGGCCACGTCCCGCGGCGCCTCCTTGAGGCGGTTGCGGAAATAGGAGAGGCTCGAATCGTCGGCGAAATCGTAATGGGCCAGCAGCCCCTCGATCCGCTCGGCATGGATCTTGGGCGCGAAAAGCTCGGTCAGCGAGG
>JAGRMU010000509.1:14924-19446 GCA_020441165.1 Sedimentitalea sp. | reverse complement strand
CGCAGGGCCGGATCCTCGACGCGGCTCATGAAGGCGGCATCCTTCATCGGGATCCGCGACTGGTAATAGAAGCGGTTGATCACCCAGGCGCGCACCTGGTCCGGGGTGCAACCGCCCGAATGCAGCAGGTGGTGGAAGGGGTGTTTGTCGTGATAGCGCTCGGCGCCGATCTGGCGCAGCCGTGCCTCGAAGGCGTCCCTGCTGGCAGTCATGTCTCGATCTCCATTCCGTCCTCGCCGATGGTCCAGCCCCGCGCCTCGGCCTCGGCGCGCTGCTCCGAGCCGGGACGCAGCACCGGGTTGGTGTTGTTCATGTGCACGAAGACCTTGCGCGCCACGCCCAGCTCCGCGAAGGCGGCGATCGACCCGTCCGGCCCGGACATCGACATGTGCCCCATGCGCTGGCCGGTCTTGGTGCCGAGCCCCTCGGCGATCATCTCGTCGTCGCGCCAAAGGGTGCCGTCGAACATCACCAGGTCGGCGCCGCGCACCCGCGCCGCCAGGTCGGGCCGCATCGCCGCGCAGCCGGGGATGTAGAAGACATCGCGACCTTCTGCGTGCAGGTGCACGCCCACGGTCTGCTCACCCTCGAGATCGGTCTGCACCGTCTCGCCCTCCAGATAGAGCGGCACCTTGCCCGGCACCGCGAACAGCGTCGCGCGCAGCCCGGGGAGCAGGTCGAAGCCCTGGCCCAGGGCGACGGTCCTGCGCCGCACCAGATCCGCCTTCAACGCCGAGAAGATCGGGTTGCCCGAGAGCACGTCGTGAATCTCCCGCGTGGCGAAGAGATCGAAGGGCTGTTGCTCGCGCAGGGTCAGCAACCCGGCGACGTGGTCGATGTCGCCGTTGGTCAGCAGCACCGCCTTCAGGGGCGATTCGCGCAGGCCGACGGGATGCAGTTCGGGCGTGCACGCCATCTGCGCGCGAATGTCGGGCGAGGCGTTGAGGATCGCCCAGTCGGAGCCGTTGACGCTGACCGCCACCGAGGACTGGGTCTGCGCCGGGATCTCGCCGCGACGCGCGGCATTGCAGTTGCCGCAGCCGCAGTTCCACTGTGGCAGGCCGCCTCCGGCGGCGGCCCCCAGGATTCGCGCGCGGATCGCCATTCAGGTCACCGCGCGCCGAAGGTTCAGAACAGGTCGCCGTCGGTGCGATCCTCGCCATCGGGGGCGTACATGTTGATTTCCATGCCGCACTCGATTTCGCGGATAACGGGTTTCGTCCAGGCCATTGTCGCTCTCCTCAAGCTGGGTCTCTATCCTTCATTGAAGCGCGAATCGCCCGCTCGGGTCAAAGCCTATGTTCTAAGAAGAAATTAAGAACCGGATCCAGGGCCGGACTTCCGCAGCGTTTCGAGCACGAAACCGCGGTTGCGTATCGTCTTGATCTCGAACCCGAAATCCGCCCCCGGCGAGAGCTTCTTGCGCAGATACCCGATATAGACATCCACCACGTTCTCCGAGGACGTTCCCTCGGCGGCCCAGAGCGCATCGAAGATCTCGCCCCGCGTCAGGACCTGCCCGGCGCGGCCGTGCAGCATCTGGAGCAGCGCGAATTCCCGTTCGGTCAGATCGACCGCCGCGCCGGCGCCCTGCACCGTGCGGGTGGCGGCGTCGAGCAGCAGCCCAGGCGCCGCGGCCGCGCCGGCGCGCCGCTCCTGCACCTGCAGGCGGGCGATCAGCTCGTCGAAGGAAAACGGCTTGACCACATAATCGTCTGCCCCGGCGGCAAGACCGGCGGCGCGATCCTCGACCTCGGAGAGGGCCGAGAGCATCAGGACCGGCTTGGCGATCCCGGCGGCGCGGATCGCCTGCACCAGCGCGATGCCGCTTTCTGCGCCGATCATCACGTCGACGATCGCGGCCGCGACCTCGGGCCGGCCGATCCGCGCCCGGGCGCCGGCCACGGTATGCTCGGCCAGCGTGTCATAGCCATGCATCCGCAGCCCGCGCGCCAGGGCGTCGGTGATCTCGGGGTCGTCGTCGACGATCAGGATGGTCGCACCGCTCATGGCGGCAACCTAGCCGCCGGCATCGGGCAGGAAAACCGTGACCATAGTCCCGGGTGCGTCGCCGATCCGCCAGGGCGCCGGCACCGGGCTTTCCGGCACGATCCGCCCGCCCTGTTCGGTAACGATCCAGCGGGCCAGCGCGAGGCCGATGCCGAAGCCCTGCGCACGCGCCCCGCCCCGGCCCTGGCCGAAACGCTGCATCACCGCCTCGATCTCGTCCGGGTCGATCCCGGCGCCATTGTCCGCGACCCGCAGCCAGCCGAACCCGTCCCCGGCGCCGGTGGTCAGGCGGATCGCGCCGCCGCCGCGCGCATGGCGCAGGCTGTTCTCGATCAGCCCGGCGGCCACCTGGCGCACCCAGTTGCGGTCGCCGCGCACCGGCACGGGCGCCGCGCCCTCGAGCGTCAGCGTCATGCCGGCGCTCTCGACCGGGGCGCGCATGTCCGCGAGCGCCTCGGCCGCCGCCGCATGCAGATCGAAAGCGTCCGCCTCCAGCGACAGCGTGCCGCTCTCGGAGCGGGCGATGCGCAGCAGGTCGTCGATCCGCCGGTTCAGCCGCCGCGCCCGGCCCTGGACCACGCCCCAGGGGCCGTCCTCGGGGGCGCCCGCCTTCAGCGCCAGTTCCGCCTCCATCAGGATCACCGTCAGCGGCGTGCGCAGCTCGTGGCTGACATCGGCGAAGAACCGGCGGCGATCCTCGTCGGCCTTTTCCAGCGCGGCGTTGGCGCGGCGCAGCGCCCCGGTGCGCTCGTCGATGGTCTGGTTCAGGCGCTGCCACTCGTCCGCCACCTCGGCCTTGCGCCGCGCCAGCGCCGCGGTCATCCGGTTGGTCGCGGCGAAGAGCTTGCCGATCTCGTCGCCCCGGGTCTCGGGCAGAACCACGGCGAAATTCTCGCGCGCGATCTCGCCCGAGGCCTGCAGCAGCCGGTCGAGCCGCGACAGCTGCGGCCGTACCAGGCCCAGGTAGAAGCCCGAGACCAGGACAATCGCCAGCGCCCCGACCAGCAGCGCCACCCGGCTGAGCCGGTCGCGCAGGGTGCCCACCTGCGCGATGGCGGCGTCACGGGCGCGGCGCTCGTCGGTGATGGCGGCGTTCAGCAGCGGATCGAAGCCGATGGCAAAGCTGTTGATCTGGCCCTGCAGCCCCGCCTGCTCCGCGGCGGTCGTCGCGGTGAGAAACCTCTCGGAGGTGGCGTTGAACAGCGCCTCCATACGCGCGATCCCGAGGCTGCGCGTGGCCATCCGCGTGCGTTCGTCGAAACCGGAGGCATCGGCCGCCGTGATCGCCTGGTCGAGGTCCTGGCGGATCTGGGCGAAGGTCTGGGCGATGGACCGGGTCAGCCCGTCCAGCCGCGTGGCGCGGGTCTCGGCGTCGACGCCCGTTTGCGCGGCCTCATAGGCGACCACCAGGAACGAGCCGATCTGGTCGGCCAGGACCGAGAACCGCTGCATGCGTTGCTCGGCGCTGACCGCCGCGTCCATCAGCCCCGTCAGCCGCGCGGTGCCATGCACGGTGAGCGCGCTGGCCAGGATCGCCACGAGCCCGATCAGGCCCGCCCAGAGCAGCAGCCTGGCCCGCAGCGTGCTCAGCCAGGCCAGCATCGCGCCCCCACCACCCGCGGCCCGTATCCGCCGCCGGAGCCGAGGGACCGCATCGCCGGCACTGTCATCTGCGATCCTCCCGACCGGGCGCTCTGCGGCGCGCCGCCCGCGACGATAGCCAGATGCCCCGGCGCTGTCGAGACGGCGGCACCGGGCTTGCCCCCGGCGGGACCGCCATGTTAGCGCTAGCCGGTCGGCGGCGAGACCCTGCGCCAGCGCATCCCGGTCCGCGCCGCCCGCTGGAAAGGACCACGCCCATGGCGCTTCATTCGACCATTTCCCGTGTGACCGAGCGGATCGTCGCGCGGAGCGCGGAGGGCCGCGGCCGGTATCTGGCGCGGATGCAGGCGGCCTGCGCCAGGGGGCCGGCGCGGGCGCATCTCGCCTGCAGCGGCCAGGCCCATGCCTATGCGGCCAGCGGCACGGACAAGGACGCGCTGGCGGGCGGCGCGGCGGGCAATCTCGGGATCGTCACCGCCTATAACGACATGCTCTCGGCGCATCAGCCCTTCGAGCGCTTCCCCGACCTGATCCGCGCCGCGGCGCGCCAGGCGGGGGGCACCGCGCAGGTCGCGGGCGGGGTGCCGGCGATGTGCGACGGGGTCACCCAGGGCGAGGCCGGGATGGAGCTCAGCCTCTTCTCGCGCGACGTGATCGCGCTGGCCGCCGGGATCGCGCTCAGCCACGACACATTCGACGCGGCGGTCTTCCTCGGGGTCTGCGACAAGATCGTGCCGGGGCTGGTGATCGCGGCGCAGAGCTTCGGCCATCTGCCGGCGGTGTTCCTGCCCGCCGGCCCGATGACCAGCGGTCTTGCCAACGAGGAGAAGGCGACGGTGCGCCGGCAATTCGCCGCCGGCGAGGTCGGGCGCGAAGCGCTGATGGCGGCCGAGATGGCCGCCTATCACGG
>JAGRMU010000509.1:0-14891 GCA_020441165.1 Sedimentitalea sp. | reverse complement strand
CAACCAGATGCTGATGGAGGTCATGGGCCTGCACCTGCCCGGCGCCAGTTTCGTCAATCCGGGCACCGAGCTGCGCGACGCGCTGACCGCCGAGGGGGCGCGGCGGGCGCTGGCCCTCAGCGCGCTCGGCAACGACTACACGCCGGTCTGCGAGATCCTCGACGAGCGCGCCTTCGTCAACGGCATCGTCGGGCTGAACGCCACGGGCGGCTCGACCAACCTGCTGATCCACCTGATCGCCATGGCCCGGGCGGGAGGGATCGTCCTCGACTGGCAGGATTTCTCGGAGATCTCCGAAGTGACCCCGCTGATGGCGCGGGTCTATCCCAACGGGCTGGCCGACGTGAACCATTTCCACGCCGCCGGCGGGCTGGGCTATCTGATCGGCGAGCTGCTGGAGGCCGGGCTCCTGCACCCGGACACGCGCACCGTCGCCGGCACCGGGCTGCACCGCTACACCGCCGAGCCGAAGCTGAAGGACGGCGCGCTGGTCTGGGAGCCGGGCGCCGGCACCAGCCTGAACGACAAGATCCTGCGCCCGGCCGCCGACCCGTTCCAGCCGACCGGCGGTCTCAAGCGCCTGACCGGCAGTCTCGGCACCGCGGTGATCAAGGTCTCGGCGGTGGCGCCCGAGCATCACCGGATCGAGGCGCCAGTGCGGGTCTTCCACGACCAGGGTGCGGTCAAGGCGGCGTTCAAGGCCGGGGAGTTCGACGGCGACGTGATCGTGGTGGTGCGCTTCCAGGGGCCGAAGGCCAACGGCATGCCGGAACTGCACAGCCTGACGCCGCTGCTGTCGATCCTGCAGGGGCGCGGGCAGAAGGTGGCGCTGGTCACCGACGGGCGCATGTCCGGCGCCTCGGGCAAGGTGCCGGCGGCCATCCATGTCTGCCCCGAGGCACTGGAGGGCGGTCCGATCGCCCGGCTGCGCGACGGCGACAGGGTGCGCCTGGACGCCGCCGCCGGCACGCTCGAGATCCTCGACGAGGCGGTGCTGTCGCGCCCCGCCGCGACCGCCGACCTGACCGCCAACGAGGCCGGCACCGGCCGCGACCTCTTCGCCACCTTCCGCCGCACCGTCGGCTCCGCAGACACCGGCGCCAGTATCTTCTGAGCCCGGCGGGGGCCGCGCTCAGATGGTGATCTGGTCGAAGAACTCGATCTCGACCACCGGCTTGCGCGCCACCGCCGATTCCGCCCGGGCGACGCGATCGAGCGGATCGAAGTCGCGCAGGCAGCCGAAATCGTGGCCGCTCATCGCCTCCAGATCGCCGATCCGCACCTGGAAGGTCTTGAAGGCGCCGTATTCGAACCCCTCGGTGGTCTCGGGCACCCCGAGGGTGCGCAGGAAATCGTTGATGAATTCGCCCTGGCTCAGCACATAGGCGGTGGCGTGCAGGCGCACCACCTCGTCCGCACCCTCCGCCAGCATCGCCACCACCTTGAAGAAATTCGCCGGCAGCGGCGCGCCGGTCGTGCCCAGTTCGCGGTCGTCGGGCGTGTAGATCGGCCCGACGAAGACATTGGCGCGAAATCCGAAGGTGCGGCTGTTCTCGAGGATGTAATCCTCCAGCCCCAGCCAGCGCTCGTGGCTTCGGTTGAACCGGGCGTGCTGCGGGCTGGAATTGGTGTAGTGGAAGCTGTCGAGATTGGCCTGCTGCGCCTCGTCCGCGCTGTCGCCCCAGTTGGTGGCATAGCGGCGCACCAGGTGGCCGCGGTCGATCTGGGCGTGGTCGTAGTCCTCGCGTCCCAGCTGGATCTCGCGCGGGATGCGCAGGTCGTGATACCAGGTGCTGGTGCTGCGCTTGATGGCGCGGAACCGGCCGCCGTCGAGGTTGAAGGCGGCCAGCGCCGGGCCCTTGTTGGCGGCGCTGTAGAGGATGCTGAAATGCCGGTAACGCAGCTCGTGCGGGCGCTCGGGCGTGGCGTCGCTGGGCGCCGCCAGGTCGAGCCCGTCGCGCAAGCGCGGCAGCGGCACCGCGGCGGCGAGCAGGAAATCCGGGTCATAGCCGGTGCGCCCCTCGAAGAACTCGGGCGGATGATCCCGGTCGCGCGCCTCGTCGGCGGCGCCCGCGCCCCCCGGCAGCGCCGCGCCGGGATGCTGCTGGCGCGCGCCGGAGAGGATCGCTTTCAAGGTGCCGACCCGCACCGCGCTGTTGCCGACGCGGTACTTGCCGGCGAAATGCAGCCCCACCACCTTGCCCTGATCGAGGCTGAGCAACGGCGAGCCGGAATTGCCGCCGAGGCTGGTGCAGTCATGGCTGAGCACACCCATCTCGCCACCCGGCTTCAGGAATCCCGGCGCGAAGCGTTTCACGTCGTAGAGTCCCTTGAAATAGCGCTCCATGTGAACGTGGGCGTTCCGGGAATCATAGGCCGGATAGCCGATCAGCCCCACGGTTTCGTCGTCCGTCCCCTCCCGGTCCGCCAGCGGCAGCGGGCCGATCACCAAGCCTGCGCCGGGTTTCGCGATCCGCCCGATCGCCACGTCCGCCGAGATGTCGTCGGCGAGATAGGTGAAGCTGTCGATCCGGAAGGTCCGGGCCGGGTCCGGCGCCACGTCGACCTCCTCGCCGAAATCGATCTGCGCGCCGTAGCGGACATTGCCGGGACCGAAGGCATAGACCGCGTCGCCGCGGAAGGTGCGCCGTGCCACCTTGGCCGCCACATGGCGGTTGGTCACCACCAGCAGATGGCCGGCGCCGTCCTCGTCGATCACCCAGCCGGTGCCGTCCCAGTCGCGGTCGTGGTTGAGGAATTCCAGCCGCCCCACCGAGGGCAGGAACTTCTCGATCCCGGCGATCTTGCCGGCGATGTTGCCGGGAAAGAAGGCGCCGATGGTGGTCTTGCCCTGCACCGCGTCGTTCTGCACCACCAGCGGCGGGCGGCCGACGATCTCGACGATGGCCTCCAGCTGGGTCGAGACCATGCCAACCGATTCCAGCCGGTCGGGCGGCGCGTTCAGCCCCGCCTCGAGCGTGTCGAGCCCGACCCCCATCTCGGCAAGGATCGGGTTGCCGCGCTTTGCACTTGTCAGGACCTTGTCGAAGGTGCCGTCCTGCGAGAGCCGGCTCAGATTGCGGATGCTCTCCTGAATTTTCGCGTCGGTCATGTCGGCAACTCCGTTGAAGGGATGAAGGTCTCGATCGGGTGATCCCAGATCACGATATCCTGCAACCTGCGGCCATGGGCCAGGATCACCGCCAGCGGCGCGGCGATGACGGAATCGACGCCCGAGCGGTGCAGCGCCCGCAGGATCGGCGGCAGGTCCTCGTGCCGCACCGCTCCCGACGGGGCCTCGGGCGCCAGCGCCAGCGCCGTGTCGGCGCGCGCGCCATAGCGGGCAGTCAGCCGGGCGCAGGCCTCGGCCGGGCTCAGCAGCGGCCGCGCCCAGAACAGCAGCTGCGCCTCTGCCGCCGCCAGGGGATCGGGCCGGTCGAGCAGCGCGAAGGCCCGGTCGCGCGTCACCCGGTCGGTATCGGGGGCACCGACCCAGCCTTTCGGCCGCGTCCGCCCATAGGGCCAGTCGCCCGCCACCGCCCGCCGCCAGCGCTCGGCGGCCCGCGCGAGGCTCGGGAATTCCGGGATGCGGTGGACCTGGGTGAACCCCAGCGCCCATTCGGCGGTCAGCCCGAGCGCCCGGAACGCTTCGGCAATCCCGGGCGGTTGCTGCCCGGAGGTCTCGCGGACCCTCTCGGCGCCCGCGAGCTGCGGCGCGAACTCCGCCGCGGCTCCGGGCACCAGATCGTTCGCGGCCACCAGCCAGGCGGCCAGCCGCTCGGTCGGCTCGTCGTAGACGAAGGCGTTGATCGGCACCGCGTAGGGCGACAGGACCGCCAGGTCCCGGCTCTCGTCCACGCCATCATCCGCGCCGGGGTCGATCTCTACCCGGTATTTCTCGCGCGCCAGGTCGGCCTCGCGCCGCGCCCGGTCGCGGGCGGCCGGATCGTGTTCGGCATGGGGCGCGATCAGCCCGCGGGCCAGGTCGAGATCGACCGGATAGCTTTCCGGCCCGTCCAGCGCGCACAGCAGGGCGAAATCCAGCGCCGCGCCGTCGAGGCCAAAGCGCGCCGATTCCCGGCGCAGGGTCAGCGCCGGTTCCAGCATCGCCGGGTCGCGCAGCGCGGCCACCAGGGCGTCGAATTTGAACTCGGCCGTCATCTCGAGCAGCACCCGGCCCTGCACCAGGCGCATCTCGCCAAGCGCGGCGGCCAGCGCGCCGGGAGGCTGCGCGTCGTAAAGCCGGCGCGCGGAACTCCAGCGCCCGACCAGCCAGAAGTAGCACATCACCAACTGGCCGGCGCGCGAGCCGGGGGCGAACCAGCCGCGCAGCGCCTTTTCCAGAATGAAGCCGCCCTCGCGCAGATCGACGCGCTTGAGCATCAGCTCCAGATCGTCGACGGCCCGCGAATCGGGCACCTCGCCGGGCGGCGATGGTGCCGGATCGGAGACAACCAGCCGACGCCAGGCGGGATCGTATCGCATCCAGCGTGTCGGCCCCTCGCCCGTCGGCGCCGCCGCCGCCAGATCGCCGCTGTCCGGTGCCCGCTTCGCCTCCGGCTCGGCCGCGCCGCTGCGCCCGAAATCCGACCGCCTCCCCTGGGCGTGGCGCACCGCGTCGCGGGCCTCGGCAGGCAGCTCCTCGAGGGTCAGGTCGTCGAAGAGAAGCGCCTGGGCGTTCGGCACCTCGGGCAGCGGTTCGCCCGCGCGGGTCAGCTGCAAGCGGTGATAAAGCGCCTCGAAGGCGTTGTGCCCGGCGCTCGGGTCACCATACCAGTCGGTGGCGCGGCGGTTGATCGCGGCGGTCTCGGCGGGGCGCGCGGCATAGATCAGCGGCAGGAAGGCGCGGCGCACGTCGCTGCGGTGGCGCACCCAGCCGCCGCTTTCGGTCTCGACCAGCCAGTGATGCCGGCAAAGCGTGTCCAGCATCGCCGCCGCCTCGACCGCGCCCAGCTCGCGCCCCAGCGCCGGCGCCACCACCTGGCGCAGCGTCTCGGCGTTCATCCGGCGCAGGATCAACCCCTCGTTGGCAATCTCGCGCAGCGCAGGCGGCACCCGCGACAGAATCGCTCGGTAGAGATAGCCGCCGATGGTCTCCGCGGTGGCCCCGTCGGGGATCTCGCCGGCATCGAAATCCCCGGCGCTCACCGCCTTGGCCGCCAGCATGAGAAGCAGCGGGTTGCCCCGGGCGAGCGCGTCGATCTGCTGCCAGTGACGCTCGGGCACGCCGCGCGCCGCCAGGAACGCCTGCGCCGCCGCGGGCTCGAGCCCGGCCAGATCGATCGGTGCGCCCGCCAGCCGCTCGGGCACCGGATCGAGCGCATCGCCACGCCCCGCCGAGACCACCTGGATCGGCGCGATCCCGGCCTCGGCCAGCGCGTCGAGATGCTGAAAAAGGCTCATCACATGGGTCTCGCCATCGCTGCGCAGCACCTCGAGCGTGTCGAGCGCCACCAGTACCATCCGCCCCGAGGCCGCGACCGCCTCGGCCATCGCCGCCAGCAGCTCGCGCGGCAAGGCATAGCGCGCCTCGCGCCCTTTCTCGCGCGCCCTGGCCCGGGCGCTCTTCAGGCGCCGGTCGCGCAGCTCGGAGGCCACGTCGGGCAGCGCATCCCCGACCTGGCGCGACACCTCGTCGAAGAAGCTGCGCCGGTCCAGCACGTTGAGGCCGGAGCGGTCGAAATCCAGCCGGATGAGGATCGGCCGGTGGCGTTCGCGGCTCATCTGGATGGCGCGTTCCAGCAGGAAGGACTTGCCGATGCCGCCGATCCCGGCGACATGCAGCGTGCGCAGCGGCGCGCCGGTCTGCGGCGCGGCGATCCAGTCCGCAAGCCGCGCCAGCTCGGCCTCGCGGCCGACGAAACCGCCGGCCAGCAGATCGTCGGCGCGCCGCTCGGAGATCGCGGTGTTCAGCAGGCTGCGGATGCGGATCAGCCGGCCATAACCCGGCGCTTCGGGACCTGCATGTTCCAGCATCGCGCCGATCTGCACCAGCGCGTCGAACTCCGCCTCGCCCGCCAGCAGCGCGTCGATCCGCTCGGGCGCGTAATCGCCGGCGCCGGTCAGCGCGTCGCGGATCGGCGAGGATATCCCGCTGGCCGCGACCGCCTCCCGCGCCGCGCCCGAGAGCATCTTGCGCCGCGCGTTGGGCCGCAGCGTCCAGAGCGTCGCGCCGGTCGCCGCGCTGCCGACCTCGGTGCAGCTCGATCGCAAGGCCGCCAGCAGCCGTGCCACCAGCTGGGGGTCGCCGGGCAGGCTGCCGCCGTTGGCCGCGCTCAGCGCATCCGCCGGGCGGAAGGTCTCGTGCAGCGCGGCGAAACTGCGCGCGCCCTCCAGAAGCCGGTCGAATTCCTCGGTCGCGGGTTTCACGGCAGCCCCCCCTGCAACCTGACATGGGCACGCAACCGCTCGGCCACCTGCCTGGCCGCCGCGGCCGGAAAGAACCCGGCCACCGGCGCGACGCCGGCCAGGGCCAGGTCGACCGCATGATCGATCACATCCGCCGTCCAGTCCAGTTTCAGATCGCGGCTCATCTCGGCGACGGTGGCGCGCAGGTCGGCGCGGCTGAACTCGCCGATGAACTCGACCAGCAGGCCGGGCGGGCCGGGATCGCGCGCCTCGGTCACCGTCTCGAACTGCCGCTCGATCATCTCGAAGGTCTCGTAGCCCGACAGGACCAGCCGCAGGTCGGGGCGCAGCAGGATCTCGCTCACCACGTGTTCGAGCTGGATCTGGGCGTTGCGCGACAGGCCCGAGGGCGGGTTCTCGAAATGGAACCAGTGGGTCTCGCCCGCCGCCTCGGCGCGGTCCTGCAGCGCGTCGGCCAGGCGCCGCGCCCGGTCGCGGTCGCTGGCCGCCTCGCCGGTCTCGTCCTCGCGCACCCCCGCCGCCGGGGCAGGCGCATCGGCGGTCCCGACGACCTGACGGTGCAGCGATCCGATCAGGTCGCTCACCACCAGTTCCAGCGAGACCCGGAAGGTGATGGCGCGGCTGTCATGGGCACCCAGGAAGGCGTCGAGGATCCGGAAGCTGAAGGTCAGCCCGGCACTGTCGTCGGTGTCGATCCGGCGCACCCAGATCCCCTTGAGCGCCGGGGCCTCGCCCTCGATCATCGCGCTCAGCGCATCGAAGAAAAGGTTGCGCCCGATGATCAGCGGGCTGTCGGCGGTCTCGTCCAGCGCCCAGAGATAGCGCGGCGGCACGTCCGACTTGAGCGTGGTGGCGAAGCCCTCGGCGGCGGCGATGCGGTGGAACGGCACCAGTCGCCCGGTGTTGCCGGGCAGACGGCCCTGGTGCAGGCCCAGGAAGGCGAACTCGTCGTCGAAGGCAAGCCCCCCGGAGGAGCCGCCCTCGGTCGCCACGTCATGGGGGAAGTACATGTCCTGCGGCCCCGCCCGTTCGACCCGGCCCTCGGAAAAGCCCTGATCGAGGCCTTGCGGATAATGCACCAGGTACATCTTTGCGGTGCCCTGCCACTGCACCGGGGTCTCCCCCAGTTCCAGATGCCCGTATTCGTTGCTGTTGCCGAGGCGCCGGTAGGTGCGCAGCAGGGCGACATCGGTGTGGGTCTTGAAGGCCTCGGCGGGCGCCGGCAGGCCGTTGCGGTCGTTATCGTGGCAGGGCGAGGCGAAGATGCTCCAGGCCGGATAGGGCCGCCCGTCCGAGGCGAAGATCCGGATCCGCCGCGCATCGCCGCCCGCCGCCGCGACCGCCTCGTCCACCACATGCGTCGCGGTCACCACGAGGCGGCGCGAGACCAGCGCGCCGCTGCCGAAGACGCGACTGCCGGCCGGGGTCTCGACACCGATCCGGCAGCGGCAGTTGCGGGCGGCGAGGGCGAAATCCACCATCTTGTGGGGATCGAAATTGCGGCTGCGCACCGGGCCGAAGGCGACCTCTCCGAACTGGTCCGGCGGCAGCAGGTCGATCCCCTGCCCGCGCAGGATCGCCACGAAGCGGTCGTCCATCTCGTCCGAGATCAGGGTCTCGACCACCATCGCCTCGGGGGTCTTGCCCAGCAGCCGTGCCGCCTCGCGCAGGGTCGCCAGCGTGTGCTGGAAGGGCTGTCCGAGATAGATCACCTCGAGCGCCTCGTCGACCAGCGCGTCGTGGCTCTCGAGCAGCGGCTTCAGCGCCTTCGGCGTCAGGAGGCGGGGCATGCCCGGCGCCCGCCTATGGCTGGCGCAGAACGGCGCGCAGGGCCGGCTTGCCCGCGAGGTTCGCGGCGAGGCCGGGGCTGACCGGGTCGGGCGAGACGATGGATTCGGCCACGCCCTCGGTCTCGGCGGCCCGCGCCCGTGCCGCCGCCCGGTGGCTGAGCCAGATCACCTCGGCGGCATAGTCGGCCATCTCGGGTCCGACCTCGGAGAGCGCCTCGGGATCGTGGTTGGCCAGGTGGTCCTGCAACACCGCCAGGCTGGGCAGCACGCCGGGATCGGGCAGATCTGCGGCGGGCGGCGCCTCGGTGCCCGAGGGCAGCGGATTGGCCAGCAGCCGCGCGGTGTCCAGCAAGCCGGCGCCCAGCTTGCCCGAGCCACCCCAGACCGGCGGCGGCACCAGCCCCTGCGTCAGGCAATGCACGAACATCGCCTGCACCGTGGTGCCGGCGGCGGCGGCCTTCTGGCGCAGCGCCGCGCGCCCGCCGTGACGGGCGACCCAGAGCGCCGCGGCCCCGGCGGTCAGCGAGGTGGCCAGGGTCGTGCCCTGGGCGGCGCGGATGCCGTGATCGGGATCGCTGGCCTTGTTCTTGGCCGCGCCCCAGACATTGACGCCCGGCGCGCTGATCGTCACCTCGGGACCCGATCCGGTCTTGTCCCATGGGGTGAGCGTGCGGTTCAGCGCCGCCACCGCGGTGCAGAGCCGGTTGGTCGCATAGGCCGCCGGGAACACCACCTTGGGCCAACAGTTGCCCGCCGCGCAGACCACCACCAGCCCGCGGTCCACCGCCTGCCGCAACGCCCATTCGGTCGCGGCCACCCGGGTCGGACCGCCGAGGGCCATGGCGATCACGTCGGCACCCTCGTTGATCGCATGGGCGATGGCCGGCGCCACCGTGTCCTGCCGGAAGCTGATCACCGAGGCGATCGCGCGGATCGGCAGGATCGTGGCCTCGGGCGCCGAGCCGGTGATCGCGCCGGGCCCCGAGACGCCGCCCGACGCGTCCGCCCCGCCGCGGCTGGCGATCACCGAGCAGACCAGCGTGCCGTGGCCGGGATGCTTGAGAAAGCCCGATACGAAGCGGTCCGAGGCATCGGTGCCGCCCTCGACGAAATTGCGCTGGCCCTGCTGGCGGATCGCGCCGGCCAGCTCCTGGTGGGTCGAATGGCCGGTGTCGATCACCGCCACGGTGACGCCGCTGCCGGTGCTGTCCTGCCAGGCCTCGGGGGTGCGGATCAGCGGGTGCACCCAGCCCAGCGGCATGGTGTTCTCGCGCGGGGTCTCGCAGAGGCTGGCAAAGCTCTCGGCGTCCCCCGCCCCGATCGCGGCGGCGCCGTAGAGGCTGTCGGTCAGCACCGGATTGGCCTCGAGCGCGCCGATGGCCGGGCGCAGGGCGCGGGCGAACTCGAAGGCCAGCGCCTCGCGGCCCTCGGACACGATCCCGGCGAAAGTCGCGAAATGGAAGCGGTCGGTCTCGCCCTCGAAGGCGGTCCGCACCGCCACCTCAACCGCCGGCAGCGCCGCGCGGATGCGCGCTTCGACCGTGTCGGGCGCCAGCGGGTCGGCGAAGACGAACTCGATCACCAGCCGCGCCTCGGGGTCCGCCGGAACCCCCTGAACAAGTTGGGAAAACGCCTCTGCAAGCATGGCTCGGCTCCGCAATAACTCGGTAAAAATATGGTTAACACCATACCCGAAAAACGGTAGATTCCAAGTCCCAACTATCGTTCTTCGAGCATCGCGCGCCGCGCAGACAGCTTTCTAACCGGCTTCGCCGAGATCTGCGGGTCGCCGGACGATTTCTGCCATGAGTTGATCGAATTACTGCAAATCACGCCGAATCGTGGTATGCCACTAGCATTGGAATCACGATCGGCTGCGGCGCATTCAGGCAGCTTACACTCCGCTGAACGTCCACGGTCCGTTTGTCGATCATGGTCCGCCCCGGCTTTCGGGTCGGTGTCGTCGGTTAATTTTTTAAGGGAGGTCAGAATGACCGAAAACGTTATCAGGAACGAATACGGCGAAGTGGTTTTCTTCGGCTACAGCACGCCCCAGGAAAGCGCCTCGCGCATCGCCGGGGCAACCCCCCAGCAGATCGCCAACCAGTTCATCCGCGAGCACAAGTCCGAGATGAACCTGAGCTCGGCGCGGATCGACGCCGATTTCCGGGACGACGAGGAGGCGGTCGGCAGCGCCGGGCCGGTGATCGCCTTCGAGAGCGAGAAGGACATCGCCGGGGCCCAGGTGGTGGTCTACAAGCAGACGGTGCTGGGGCTCGACGTGTTCAACGCCTCGATGGGGGTGCAGATCGACTCCAGTTCGATGAACGTGGCCTCGATGCAGTCCTCGATGCATGCCGAGATCGAGATCGAGAATCCCGACCAGATCGCCGACCCCGACAAGGTGCGCAAGGTCACCAAGACCGCGCTGAAGAAGATCCTCGGCTTCGATCTGCCCAAGCTCGAGGGCGGCGCCATCCACCGGCAGGTGATCTATCGCTATGAGCCGGACGAGCGCGAGGAGCCCCATGCCCATGACGAGGGCGGCTGCCTCGGCGGCACCGGCGCGCATATCCCGCACCTGCCCGAGCCGACGCTCAAGGGGCTGGCCAAGGGCAAGCACTACGTCTGCGACGAGATCCTCTTCGAGGCGGCGCTGGTCGAGGAGGAATCGGCGATCAACTGGCGCGCCCTGGTCGAGCCGGCCAGCGGCGACGTGCTCTACCTGCGGGCGCTGGTCGCCTGCGCCACCGGGCTGGTCTATGACCGCGATCCGCAGACCCAGGGCGGCGCCACGGTCACCGGCGCCTCGAGCAACGCCCAGCTCAACCCCTTTCGCACCTCGGTCGTCCTCCCGGGACTGACCCCGGCCACGCCGCAGCCGCTCAGCGGCAATTTCGTGCGCCTGCATGATCTCTCGGCGCCGACCGTCGCGCCGCCGGTGGTGCCCGGCCCGGCCAGCGCCTTCAACTACGATGTGCGCACCGACGAGTTCTCGGCGGTCAACGCCTATTACAACTGCGACCGGCTGTTCCGGACCATGCAGGATTACGGCTTCAACGTCGCGGCCTATTTCGACGGCACCACCTTCCCGGTGCCGATCGACCATCGCGGCAAGGGCGGCGCGCTCAACGCCGATGCGCCGGGCAACCCCGCCGGCAACGGGCTGGGGATGATGCGCTACGGACTGATCCTGCCGCCGAACCCGGTGGGCATCGCCACCTCGAACCGGGTGGTCTGGCACGAGTTCGGCCACGCGCTGCTCTGGGATCACGTCAACAGCCCGAATTTCGGCTTCGCCCATTCCGCCGGTGACAGTCTGGCGGCGATCCTCAACGATCCCGGCTCGCTGGAGGCGGACCGCTTCGACACCTTCCCCTGGGTGCAGGAGGGGATGAGCCTGAACCGCCGCCACGACCGCGCGGTCTCGGCCGGCTGGGCCTGGTTCGGCGCCCAGTACAACACCCAGTACCAGGGCGAGCAGATTCTCTCGACGACGATGTTCCGCTTCTACCGGTCCATCGGCGGCGACAGCAGCAACATCAACACCCAGCGCCGCGCCGCGCAGACCAGCGCCTTCCTGATCTTCAAGGGGATCGGCCTGCTGACCGCGACCACCCAGTTCCCCGAGATCTTCGTGAACGCGCTGCAGACCGCCGACCGGACCACGCCCAGCTTCAAGGGCATCCCCGGCGGCGCGCTGCACAAGGTGATCCGCTGGGCCTTCGAGAAGCAGGGCCTGTTCCAGCCGGGCGCGGCGCCCGGCCAGGGTAACACCGTCAATTCCGAGGGTAACCCGCCGGATGTGGACGTCTATATCGACGACGGGCGGGGCGGCGAATACACCTATCTCGCCAACCACTGGTCCTGCCAGGACATGTGGGTGCGCCGCGCCGCCGATGGCGGGACGACCCACCAGCATCCGCTGGTCGGCCTGACCAACTACATGTATGTCCGGGTCAAGAACCGCGGCACCCAGACCGCCAACGCGGTGCGGGTCGATGCCTATCACTGCCTGCCAGGGGCGGGGCTGGCCTTTCCGGACGACTGGTCGCCGATGGCCACGGCCTCGCTTCCGGCCTCGGGATCGATCCCGAGCGGCGGCAGCACCATCGTCGGGCCCTTCGCCTTCGTTCCGACGCAAGTGGGTCACGAATGCCTGCTGGCGATCGCCCGCGCCGATGGCGATGCCGGCAACGACACCACCATCACCGGCACCATCCCCGAGCATCGCTTCGTGCCCTTCGACAACAATATCGGCCAGCGCAACGTGAGCCCGGTCTATCCCAGCCTGCGCGACCTGCTGCGGCTCTTCCGCGAGCATCTGATCGTCATCCGCAACCCGTGGCGCGACACGGTGGTGGCGCGGATCGAGGTGAGGATGCCGCGCATCATGAGCAAGCTGGGATGGCAGATGAAGTTCGATACCGGCGGCGGCGAGAAGTTCGAGATCGGCCCGCGCGAGCGGCGCAAGGTGCTGCTGTCCATCGAGCCCGGCGAGGAGCTCAAGCCCGACTACGTCAAGCGGGCGATGGAGGAAGGCGATGCCGAGATCGTCCTGCACTACTACCTCGACGACGAGCTGGTCGGCGGCATGACCTATCCGCTGTCCTTCGAGGCCGGCGAGAAGGAGGATGACCCGCAGCGGCCGAAGCCCGAGGACGACAAGCCGAAGCCCGGCGATGGCGGCCCGATCATCGTGCGGCGTCCGACCATCGAGGAGATCCTGAAGATCCTGCGCGAGCGCGGACGGATCGGCGACATCCTCGGCGGCCGCATCCGCACCGTGCGGATGGAGTTCGACGTCGACGACGACGACAAGGGCTGACCCCGGCGCGCCGGGCGGAGACCTTCCGCCCGGCGCGTCTTCTCTGCCGCCCGGCAGGATCGGGCGCCGTTCCGTTCCGGTATTGTCATGGAGGGTATCGTCATGGCCCAGAAGATCACCCGCGCCATCGTGGTGCTCGATCAGAACAGCGGCACCCTGCGCGAGAGCGCGGGCGAGGTGGTCGGCTTCGATCTGCGCCCCGACCTGCAGGGCGCCTGCGGCCAGTGCCGCGCGCAGGGCGTCGATCTGGTGCTGGCGGTGCCGGGCCTGAGCGAGACCGGCCTGGCCGGCGGCTGGGAGGCCTTCGCGCCCGGCATGGCGGTGGTGCCGCTTGCGGGCCTCTCCTATCTCTCCGGCGCCGGGCTGGCGACGGATCGCCTCTCCGAGGATGAACCCGCCACCGCGCTGGTCTCTGCCGACCGGCGGCTGCGCGGCGATGCCAGGGCCGCGGGCCTGCATCCGGCACCGCACCCCGCCCTGCTGCCGATGATGGCGGCGGGACAGGCGGTCAAGGCGGCGCGGATCGCCGGGCCGCGCGGCGCATTGGAGCGGCTGGCCGCCACCACCGGGCTGGTGCCGATGCAGTTCCAGCCGGTGCCGGGCGATGCCGAGACCTGGGCGCTCTTCGCCCTGCTGCCCGAGGACGCGCTGATCGCGGCGGTGCTGGCGGGGCTGACCGTCCAGCCGCTGGCCTGCGATCCGATGAGCGAGGACCTGGTCTGGGCCCGGATCGACGCCCCGGCGGATGCGGCCGAGGTGCAGGGCGCCCTCAAGGGCCGCGACATCCTTTACGCCGAGCCGGGCCAGGTGCTGGTCGCGCTCGGCCCCGAGGACAGCGCCGAGGCGCTCCATATCCACGGCGGGCATGGCCATTCCGAGCTTCTGGTCCCCGATCCCGGACTGCTGCGCCCGGCCAGCCACGAGACCGATTTCGCCGAAAGCGCGGCGGGGTTCGACCTGCCCGAGCCGATCCTCGAGCCGGTGATCCGCAACCCGCTGAGCGAGCGGATCCTGAAATGGATCCGCCCCGATTGCGCCAGCGTCACCGCCCAGTACCAGGTCGATCTCGACCGTTATACCGGGCTGGCGCCGCTCGATGCCGCCGGGCCGATCGTCTCGCGCCACTCGGCCCATCCCGACAACAAGCGCGCCGAGGCGGCGCTGCTGGCCGATCTGCGCGCCATGGGCTATTGCGCGATCCGGCACGATTTCAGCCATGCCGGCCAGACCCATTCCAACATCATCGCCGATCTGCCGGGCACCGGCCACCTGCGGATCCGGCCCGAGATCCTCGAGCGCTATCGGAAGATCCTCGCCCGGCCGGTGATCGACCGGACCCGCCTGCCGGGACGGGCCCTGGCCGATCTCGCCTATGGCGATGCGGACGCGGCGGCGCTGGAGGCGCTGCCCGACGAGGTCCTGCGGCGCAAGCTGGAAGAGATCCTGGTGCTGCGACCCTGGTATCCCTGGTGGAAGCTGCGCTGCCCAAGCCCCGGCATCGGCGCCGACCTGGTCGTCGTCGGCGGCCATTTCGACAGCACGGCCGGTTTCGCGCCCGGCTATTCTGCGCCGCGCGATCCGGCGCCGGGGCGCGATGACAACGGCTCGGGCCTCGCCGCCGTGCTCTCGCTCGCGCGCTATTTCGCGGCGTTTCGCGGCAAGCTGACCCACACCATCCGCTTCTGCTTCTTCAACGCCGAGGAATCCGGGCTTGTCGGCTCCAAGGCCTATGCCAGCCACCTCAAGTCGGTCAACGCCCCGATCCGCGCGGTCTTCTGCACCGACATGATGGGCTACAATTCGGACGGCAACCGGATCTTCGAACTGCACGCGGGATACACCGACCCGGCGATCCGCGATCTCAGCGTGCCGCTCGCCACCCGCGTCGCCGCCGCCGCGGCCGC
>JAGRMU010000508.1 GCA_020441165.1 Sedimentitalea sp. | reverse complement strand
TGGGCGCATCATCGGCGATGATGTGCCCGGCCCGGAAGCTGCGGGCGGCATCGTCGGCCTGTTCGGGTTCGGCCGCATAGATCCGCGTCTCGGGCGCCAGCGTCGACAGCGTCAGGCAGGTGCCCGAGATCATGCCGCCGCCGCCGATCGGGGCGACCACGGCATCGAGCCCGTCAGTCTGCTCGATGAATTCCCGCGCGCAGGTGCCCTGCCCCGCGATCACCCGCGGATCGTTGTAGGGATGCACGAAATCGCCGCCGGTCTCGGCCTGCACCCTGGCAAAGGTCGCTTCCCGCGAGGAGGTCGAGGGCTCGCATTCGGTGATCTTGCCGCCGTACCGGCGCACGGTGTCCTTCTTGGCCTGCGGCGCGGTGCGCGGCATGACCACGTTACAGGGGATGCCGCGCAGCATCGCCGCGTAGGACAGGCACGAGGCGTGGTTGCCCGAGGAATGGGTCGCCACGCCCTTGCGGGCCTGCTCTTCGCTCAGCCCGAAGACCGCGTTGGTAGCGCCGCGCACCTTGAAGGCGCCCGGCTCCTGGAAGTTCTCGCACTTGAAGAAGAGCTCGGCCCCGGTCAGATCGTTCAGATAGTCCGAGGTCCGCACCGGCGTGTGGCGGATATGCGGGCGGATGCGCTCATGCGCGGCCAGCATGTCGTCATAGGTGGGGATCTCCATGGCTGCGTCGTCCCTCATCATGCTGCCGCCTGCTTGGCGGTACCGGACCCGTGGCGGTAGAAGTCCTGCGCGGCGGCGACGCCCGAGCCAAGTTTGATGTCGAGCCCCAGATCCTTCATCACCATCTCGGCGGTGGCAAGCCCCGACAGCATCAGCGCGTCGGTGAGCATCCCCAGGTGGCCGATGCGGAACACCTTGCCCGCGACTTCGCCCAGGCCGACGCCGAAGGCCATGCCATAGGCGCTGGCGGCATGGGTGACGATGCGGGTCGCGTCGAACCCCTCGGGGGTGCGGATCGCCGAGACGGTGTCGGAATAGACGTCCGGCGAGGCGGCGCAAAGCTCCAGCCCCCAGGCCTCGACCGCCCGGCGCACGCCAGTTGCGATGCGGGTGTGGCGCGCGAAGA
>JAGRMU010000507.1:3748-3881 GCA_020441165.1 Sedimentitalea sp. | reverse complement strand
TCCGACAGGCTCTCGCCGAGCGGTTCGATCACCTTCTTCATCGCGTAGACGCGATCATTGGAATAGGTGCCGCCGACGCTGATGTCGTCGCGCTCGAGCGTCGAGGAGGCGGGCATCACGATATCGGCCCAGC
>JAGRMU010000507.1:2974-3671 GCA_020441165.1 Sedimentitalea sp. | reverse complement strand
TGCGACATGAAGTTGTTGCCGGCGTTGTAGATCATCTTCACGTCCGGATAGACACCGGTGTGGCCGTTATAGGTGAACTCGGCGCCGGGGTTCTCCAGCATCTCGGTGATCCGGCTGGCCGGGCAGATGCCCTTGACCCAGTTGCGGCCCTGGCTGAGCCCGCTCGGGGTCGAGGCGCCCGATTGCGGCAGCCCGCCGTTGCCGTAGTGCCAGGAAAAGCCCACACCTTGCCCGGGCTTGCCGATCTGGCCGGTCAGGGCCGAGAAGTTGATGATCGCCCAATGGGTCATCTCGCCATGCTGGGCGCGCTGCAGCGACCAGGCGCCGGCGATCTGGTTGCGGGTGGTGGCCAGCAGCTCGGCCAGTTCGCGGATCTTCGCGGCATCGATGCCGGTGATCGCGGCGGCCCAGTCCGGCGTCTTGGGCTGCCCGTCGGTCTCGCCCTTGATATAGGCAATCCACTTGTCCGACCCGACGGTGTACGTGTCGAGATAGGCGCGGTCCTCGAGCCCCTTCTCGAGCACGTGGAAGGCCATCGCGCTGAACAGCGCCACATCGGTGTTGGGCACGATCCGGACCCACTCGGCGTTCAGCAATTCGTCCGACGCGGTGCGCTGGGGGTTGATCGAGATGAACTTCGTGCCGTGGTCGCGGATTTCCTCCCAGGGCGCATACATGCCGTGATCGGCCACCGTGT
>JAGRMU010000507.1:0-2807 GCA_020441165.1 Sedimentitalea sp. | reverse complement strand
GTGCAGCCGCCGATCAGGTTCAGCAGCCGGCCCTGCATCACGTTGGGCCGGAAGTTGCCGGCATTGGCCCAGCCGCCGTAGGACGAGCTGAAGATCGCCTCGTTGCCATGTTCGGTCGCGGTGTCGAGCAGCGCCTTGGCGGTCAGACTCCAGGCGGTGTCCCAGTCGACGCGGACATAGGGCTCCTTGCCGCGCAGCTCGGGCCTGGTGTCGCCGCTCTGCCAGCCGTCGAGATAGGACTTGCGGACCATCGGGTAATCGATGCGGCTCTTGTCGAGGGTGCGGTCCTGCACGCCGTAGAGCAGCATCTCGCTCGGACGCGCATCGAGCTCGGTCACCGCGTTGAGGCCGACCAGCTTGCCGTCGCGCACCACGGCCTCGAAGGGGCCGAAATGGCTGGCGTGGAAGACCCGGCCGGTGCCGAAGGAGTTGGGATCGATGCCGGCCAGCGCGGTGCTGCCCAGAAGGCTTGAGGCGCCGAAGGCGGCAATGCCCCCCTGCAGGAACGCGCGGCGGGTGGGCGTGTGAAACGTCATGTCGGCTACCTCCAATGGCAAATCAGCTTGGCCTCAGGGTAGTCTTTTCCGCCCGGCGGCGACTTGATGCCGCGCAATCGAGATTGTGCGATTGTGTAAAGAAATGTAACATCGGGCATGGGCCCGCATATCCTGATCGTCGAGGACGACCGCACGTCGCGGATGCGCATCGCCGCCTATCTGCGCCAGCAGGGCTATCGGGTGAGCGAGGCGGAGAACGCCGCGGAGATGGAGGAGATCGTCGCCGTCGATCCGGCCGAGCTGCTGCTGGTGGACATCAATCTCGAGGGGAAGGACGGGCTGACGATCACCCGCGAACAGCGCGCCATCTCGCGGGTCGGGATCATCCTTCTGACCGCGCGCGACGATCAGGTCGACAAGATCGTGGGGCTGGAGGTGGGGGCCGACGATTACGTCACCAAGCCCTATGACCGGCGCGAGCTTGCCGCGCGCATCAAGAACCTGCTTGCCCGCATCGCCGAGATCGGGCAGGCGCCGGACAGCGGCCGCGTGGTCGAGACCTTCGGGCCCTGGCGCTTCGACCGGATCCGCCGCAGGCTGGTCTCGGCGGCGCGGACCGAGACGCTGACCCCGCAGGAATTCGCCGTCCTGGCAGCCCTGACCGCCCATCCCGGCCAGACCCTGCCGCGCAAGCGGCTGGCCGAGATGGTCAGCCGCGCTCCGGGTCGGGCGAACGACCGGATGATCGACGTGGTGGTCGGACGGTTGCGCAAGAAGCTGGAACGCGATCCGGCGAACCCCGAATGGGTCCTGACCGAACACGGGCGGGGCTATCACTTCGTCGATCCGGCCGCGGTCTGAAGCCCCGCCTGCGCCGCGGCCCGTTCGAGGGTCGCCCCGGCCCGTTCCGCCGCCGCCAGCGCCTGCGCGAGCAGGCGGTCGTCCGCGCCTCCCTCCGCGGTTTCGATCCGCGCGAGCAGGGCGCAGAGATCATCGAGCCGGAAGTTCGACGCCGCGCCCTTCAGCCGGTGCGCCGCCTTGCGCTGACGCTCCGGCGGGGCGGTGCGGATCGTCTCGAGCGCGCCCGGCAGGTCCTGCAGGAACGCCTGCACGATCTGCCCGGTCGTCGCGGCCCCCAGATCGGAAATATCGCCCTGCAGGGACGCCAGCACCGGCGCCGCATCGGATTGCGCCTCGGCGGGCGCGGCGGCGGACAGAACCTCGGCCAGCGCCCGCGGCGAGANNCAGGATGCGCTCCACGCCGAGCCGGGCGCGGTTCTGCGCGCTGTCCTCGATCAGATGCGCGGTCAGCGCGACAAGTCTCGGCGCGTCGGGCGCGGCGCCGATGCGCGCGGCCACCTCCTCGCCGTGCATGTCGGGCAGGTCGAGATCGACCAGGACCAGATCGAAGCGCCGCGCCGCGGCGGCCGCGATCCCGGCGGCGCCGGTCTCGGCGTCCTCGACGTGGCACCCCAGGCGCTCCAGGTAGCCGCGCGCCACCATCCGGTTGACCGCGTGGTCCTCGATCACCAGCACATCGCGTCCAAGCTCGGCCTGCGACGGAGGCGCCTCGTCCTCGGCGATCCGGGCGGCATCCCCCGGCAGAAGCGGCACGGTCAGGGTGAAGCGGCTTCCGACGCCCGGCTCGCTTTCGACGGTGAGCGCGCCGCCGAGCGCCTCGGTCAGCTTGCGCGAGATGGCGAGGCCGAGGCCGACACCCTCGATCCCGGCGCGCCGGGCGGCGTCCGTGCGGGTATAGACGTCGAAGGCATGGGCGACCGCCTCGCGCGTCATGCCGACGCCGGTATCGGCGACGGTGAAGCTGACCACCGGCTGCCCGGTCGCCTCGGAGAGGGCATGATCGACCGTCAGCGCCACCGTGCCGCGCCTGGTGTACTTCACCGCGTTCGAGACGAGGTTGCCGACCACCTGGCGGATCTTCACGACATCGCCGAACAGGACGGGCGGGGCCGGCTCGACCAGGTCCACGACCGCGGTCAAGCCCTTCTCGGCGGCGAGCGAGCGCAACTGCTGCCCCATCTGCCCGACCAGCTCGCGCAGCCGGAAATGCACCGGGTTGCCGCGATTGGCCTGATCCTCGCTGCTGGCATAGGTCAGGACGTCGTTGGTGATCGCGAGCAGCTCGCGGGCCGAGCGATGCGCGACCTCGGCCCGCTGCTTGCGGGCCGCGTCCGTCTCCTCCGACGCCAGCAGGCCGAGCATGCCGATGATCCCGTTCAGGGGCGTCCGGATCTCGTGGCTCATCCGCGCGAGGAACTCGGTCTTGCTGCGGTTGGCGGCCTCGGCCTG
>JAGRMU010000506.1 GCA_020441165.1 Sedimentitalea sp. | reverse complement strand
GGAGCGGGCGTTCCAGGAACGTCGGATTGCCTCGCCCGTCATCGCTTTCGGCGGCACGGGCGGCGCCAATGCCGCGGAGACGGAACTCACCGAGCGCAAATTCGGAGAGGTGACAGACTTCGTGCTGAACGGCGCGCTGCCGGGCACGGTCACCCAGGCCGAGGTCATCGCCAACCCCTCGAACACCGTGATCCAGGGCACGATGATCCAGGCGGTGATGGAGACCGCGCTGGACAGCGCGCTTCCCGGCCAGACCCGCGCCATCATCTCCGAGGATGTCTTCAGCTATGATGGCACGCGGCTCCTGATCCCGCGCGGGTCGCGCCTGATCGGGCGCTACCGCTCAGGCATCGAGATCGCGCAGCGCCGCGTGACCATCGCCTGGGACCGGATCATCCTGCCCGACAATCAGACCGTCCAGATCAGTTCCTTCGGCGGCGATGAGCTCGGGCGCTCCGGCGTCACCGGCTTCGTGGACACCCGCTTTGTCGAGCGCTTCGGCTCCGCCGCGCTGATCTCCATCATCTCTGCCGCGCCGAACGCGGCATCGACGCAGATCGATGACGAAACCACCGCCGAGGTCTTGCAGGATGTGGGAGACGATCTGGCGGATGCCACCGATTCCGTGATCGGCGACTACCTCTCCATCGGCCCCGTGATTTATGTCGATCAGGGCGCCCGCGTCACCGTCATGGTCGACCGCGATCTGGAGATTTTCTGAGATGACCCTCTCCTATCTCCAGGCCTCGCTCGACAAGCTCAAGGACGCCGCCCGCAACGACGTGATCGAGATCTGCATCAATCCCGATGGCGCCTGCTGGGGCGAGTTCCAGGGCGATCACTTCATGCGCGCGCTGGACCAGCGCCTGAGCGTTACCGAGCTCCGCGATCTCGGCAACCAGATCGCGTCTTCGGCCAACATGACGATGAGCAAGGATAAGCCCATCGTCTCGGTCTCGATCAGCTATCGCGGCCGCCCCATTCGCGCCCAGGTCGTGACCCCGCCCGCCGTCCTCTCGGGCATGTCGATCTCGCTACGGTTCTTCTCGAACCTGCCGCTCGACCGGATCGAACTCAGCTTCCTCTACGGCGAAGAGCGTAAGCTCGAGGAGCTGCGCCAGGAGAAGAACCGCGCGCTGCGCGAGGTCGTCACCTCCGGTGACATCTACGCGGCCATCCGCTTCTGCGTCGAAAACAAGCTCAACATGATCGTCTCCGGCGGCACCTCGACCGGCAAGACCGTCGCGGCGCGCAAGATCCTCTCCTGCGTTCCCGACGAAGAACGCATCGTCACCATCGAAGAGGCCGCCGAACTGCTGCCCGCCCAGCCCAACGCCGTGACGCTCATCGCCAACCGCGACGTGGAGTTCCAGTCCGCCGACGTGCTCCTGACCGCGACGCTCCGAATGCGGCCCGACCGCATCATCCTCGGTGAGGTGCGCGGGAAGGAGGCCATGACCTTTCTCGAGGCGATCAACACCGGCCATGGCGGCTCGATGACAACGCTCCACGCCGAGACCCCGCAACTTGCCGTCCAGCGTCTCGCCATCGCCGCGCTCAAGACAGAGATCCCGATGACCTACCAGGACATGGTCCAATACATCGAGAGCTCGATCGACGTGATCATCCAGGCGGGCCGCGAGGACGGCCAACGCGGCATCACCGAATTCTATCTCCCCGGAACCGGATTGCAGGAAGGGCACAAGGCATGAAGCGGTTTGAATACGACATCCTGTTCTGCAAGGTGAAGAAGCAGAAGGATTATGAAGAGATGCGGCGCGCCCTGAACGAACGGGGCGCCGAAGGCTGGGAGGTGATCTCCGCCGAGGCGGGCGATTATGGCTATACCGCGTTCCTCAAACGCGAGGTCGCGGACCGGCCGACGGA
>JAGRMU010000505.1 GCA_020441165.1 Sedimentitalea sp. | reverse complement strand
AGGCGGCCAACGGTCCGATCACCGCGGGCGCCGACGACATCCTGCGCGCCAAGGGCACGGTGATCATTCCCGACATGTTCGCCAATGCCGGCGGCGTCACCGTGTCCTACTTCGAATGGGTCAAGAACCTCAGCCACATCCGCTTCGGGCGGATGCAGCGGCGTGCCGAGGAATCGCGCCACCAGCTGGTGGTGGACGAGCTCGAGCGGCTCGACCGCTATCTCGGCGACGCCTGGTCGATGTCGCCGGATTTCAAGAAGAAGTACCTGCGCGGCGCCGACGAGCTGGAGCTTGTGCGCTCGGGTCTCGACGACACCATGCGCACAGCCTACCAGTCGATGCGCGCGGTCTGGCACGCCCGCGACGACGTCGCCGACCTGCGCACCGCGGCCTACCTCGTGTCCATCGAGAAGGTCGCGGCCAGCTACCGCGCCAAGGGGCTCTAGACGGGGTCAGCGGGTCGCGAGGACGGCATCGCGCGCGGGGACCGCAATCCTCGCGCGCCTGTCGGAATGGGTATGCGGCCGGACGGGGGCTTGGCCTGTGCGGCCATCGACTGCCGGGCCGGGGCTTCGGGGCGCGGTCCCGTTGCGCCGAGACATGTTTTTGTCGGTGAACGCCTTGACCCCGGCGGTGGCCATTGCACCTTGGGCCGGAAGTTGCTTCACTCCGCTCGGGCAGGACAGGGAGTCCCACATGCGTTTCTCGGGCCTTCGGGTTCTCAAGGAAGGTCTGACCGGCAACCGGGGCTGGACGGCGCACTGGCGCATGCCCGAGCCCAAGCCGGCCTATGACATCGTCATCATCGGCGGCGGCGGGCACGGGCTGAGCACCGCCTATTATCTCGCCAGCAGGCACGGGCTGACCAATGTCGCGGTGCTGGAGAAGGGCTGGCTCGGGGGCGGCAATATCGGGCGCAACACCACCATAGTGCGCGCCAACTATTTCCTGCCCGGCAATTCGGAATTCTACTCGCATTCGCTCAAGCTCTGGGAGGGGCTCGAGCAGGAGCTGAACTTCAACGTGATGCTGTCGCAGCGCGGGGTGGTGAACCTCTTCCATTCCGACGGCCAGCGCGACGCCTTCGCGCGGCGCGGCAATGCCATGGCCGGGCAGGGCGACGACGCGGTGCTGCTGGACCGCGAGGGGATCCGCAAGCTGCTGCCCTATCTCGATCACGACAACACCCGCTTTCCGGTCTATGGCGGGTTGCTGCACGGGCGCGGCGGCACGGCGCGGCACGACGCGGTGGCCTGGGGCTATGCCCGCGGCGCCGATGCCCGCGGGGTCGACCTGATCCAGAACTGCGAGGTGACCGGCATCGACATCGAGAACGGCGCGGTGCGGGGCGTGCAGACCACGCGCGGGGCGATCCGCGCGAAGAAGGTCGCCATCGTCACCGCCGGGCGCTCGGGCCAGGTGGCGGCGCTGGCCGGGCTGCGCCTGCCCATCGAAAGCCACGTCCTGCAGGCCTTCGTCAGCGAGGGGCTGAAGCC
>JAGRMU010000105.1 GCA_020441165.1 Sedimentitalea sp. | reverse complement strand
GCTGCATCAGCACGAAGGGCAGGATGGTCGCCTGGGTGTAGAGCGCGCCCATCGATCCGGCGATGGTCAGCGAGGCGGTCATGAAATGCCGGTTCCCCGCCAGAACGCCGTAGGAGCGCATCAGCTCCCGAAGGTTCAGCCGGCTGCGGTCGGCGATGACGGTCTCGCGCAGGCCGGTCGCGGTCACCGCGATCACGATCAGCCCGACCAGCGCCATTACCGCGAAGATCGAGCGCCAGCCCGCCAGGGTCACAAGGACCCCGCCGAGCGTCGGGGCCAGCGCCGGCGCCAACGCCAGGATGATCCCGATGGTGTTCATGATCTGCGAGGAGTCGTGGCCTTCGAAGAGGTCGCGCACCACCGCCCGCGAGATTGCCACCCCGGCGCTGGCCCCGACGCCCTGCAGGAACCGCGCGGCCATCAGCGTCTCGATGCCCGGCGCCAGCAGCGCCAGCACCGAGGCGGCGGCGAACAGACCCATGAAGCCGATGATGACCGGGCGGCGCCCGATTGCATCCGACAGAGGCCCGGCGATCAGCTGGGCGCAGGCGAAACCGGCGAAATAGAGGGTCAGCGTCAGCTTGACCATGCCGTTGGTGGTGCCGAACGCCTCGACCACCTCGGGCATCGCCGGGGTGTAGAGCGCCATGGCAAAGGGACCGACCGCCACGAAGAGCGCCGCGATCAGGCTGACGCGGCGGGCGGACATGGTGCCGGCGGATCGTGGCGGGGTCGCCGCCGTGGCCTGCGCGAGACTCATCGGGACGTCTCCTCGCGCGGGCCGCGACACCGGCGTTCGGTCAGGTGGTTGTCCCGCGCCACCAGCAGCAGCTCGCGGAACCGGGTCCAGTCGGCGTCGCTCATGTCGCCGCGGGTGATCGCGCGCAGGTCCTGGCCGATGGCCCGCAAGCGCACCAGAAGGGGGGCGGCGCGGTCTGTCACGGTGACCAGCTTGGCGCGCCGGTCGGAGGGATCCGGCATCCGCTGCACCAGCCCGGCCTTTTCCAGCCGGTCGAGAAAGGCGGTGACGCTCATCGCGCCAAGGCCGGTCAGATCGGCCAGATCATTCTGCCGCCGGGCGCCCTCGCGGGCAATGGTGGCGAGGATGCGGGCCTCGCCCGGCGTCACGTCCAGCGCCGACGCCGCCACCCGGCGCTCGAACTCGGTCCGCATCAGGCGGGCGAGATCGAGGATCAGGAACGGCGTGGTATCGGCGTCGATGGGCGCGGTCATCGGGGGATCCGAAGTTTGATATGACAACCATATAGTATTGATGACTTACCATATCAACCCGATTCTGACGCCGGTCGCGACGTCAGATTTCAAGCGACGCGCCGCACTTGCGCAGATGTCGAACGCGGCCTGCCTGAAGATCGACCGCGTCCGACCGACCCTGCGGTTAGAACGCGCGCCGAAGCTCCCCGTTCAACGCAGGCAACGGGCAAGCGCCTGCGATGGTTCCTCGTCTCCCTCAGAAACCAGAATCAGGGGCCCGAGACGGTGGCGCGGCAGGTCGTCGGGTGTCGGGGCGAGCCGACCGTCGCCCATGGCGAGGTGGCGCGTGATCTGCGGCGCGGCGACGCTGGTGCCGTTGATCCGACCTCGGGTTCCCGAGCGCGTCCCGGCGGCCAGCACCCCGGGCAGGGCGCGGGAGCGGTCGCCGCGGGCGCTGACGTCGACATGCTCGGCCCCGCCCTCCGATGGCGCGGCGGAGTAATCGGCGGCGCGCAGCGGGCCCATGTCGGCGGACCCAACAAAGGCCCCGGTGACGCGAAGCGCGCCATCGGATCGCGCGCCGGTGGCGATGGCGTTGAGCGTCCCGGCGCGGCGGATGCCGGCGGCCGCGTCCTCGGGGTCGTCGGCGACGATGCGGCCCTGCGGGTCATGCTCGACATGGCCCGGGTCGGTGAAATAGCTTTGCCGCCCGTTGTCGCGAAACCCGTGGGGGACGTCGTCGCGCAGCACGGTGGCGTCGATCCGCTCGGGGGTGAGGCCCGGAACCGCGACCGTCACCCGCCAGTCGCCGGCCGCTGCCGCGGGTTCGTCGGTCAGCCCGGGATCGCTGGGCGCCAGCGCCAGAGTCAGCAGCGTCACGCCCCCGCCCGCATCCGCGACCGACGCGCGCCCGATCAGCGCGTGGTTCCGCCGCAGCAACTGTGGGCCGAAAGGCGCGTCGTCGCCCGCGACCGACAGGCGCGCGACGGTCGGCCCCGCCTGGCCCGGCGGGGTCAGGCCAAGCTCGAGCGTTTCGACCGCGCCGGGCGCGGCCTGAACGCGGATCTCGAGGACATTCGAGGTCGGGTCGGCGGGCTGGATGTGCCAGGTGACCGAAAGCGCGGCGGCACCCGGCGCGCTTTGGGCATGGCCGCCCGCCAGGTTGCGATTGCCGGCGGGCACCACCACGACCGGCGGCCGGTCCGATCCGGACAGCGCCCTGTGGCGCTGCGCCAGGCGCTGCACCGTCTTCTCGAGCGGGTGGCGGCCAAGACGCGGACCTCCGGTGAGGCCGAAGCTGAAATTGATCACCACCCGGGGCGGATCGGCATTGGCCGGGACCAGCCTGCGGGCCCGGTCGAGGATGTATTCCAGTCCCAGGGCAACGGGCAGAGTCAGCATGGAACCGGAGGTCTCGCGCGTCACCTCGGGGGGCAGCGTCACCGCGATGATCGGATACCGCGCGCCTTCCGGATCCTCCGGGTCCATCCCGGCGGCAAGGTCCAGAACGTGGGTGCCGTGGCTGTAGGTCAGGCGCGACAGGACCTCGTTGCCCAGGACCACCTGCCGGCACCAGTCGGGCCAGGCGCGCAGGTTGCCTTCAGCGGCGGCCGCGCGCGCAGGTGGCATCGCGGGGCCCCGCCAAGGCCCGACGATGCCATCGCGCGCGGTCAGGAGCCCCATCGCGCTGGCCGGAATCGTCGGCGCGGCCTGCAGTGACGGGCGCAGCGCCGGGCAACCTCGCGCCACTGCTCTTCGGCGCGCCGGAAAGTCCTCGAACCCCTCCTGGGACAGGTCGAACCCTTCGAGCAGCTCGCCATCCCGGGGCCCGCCGGCAAGACGGACCCGCCGGGGCCTGAGGCTGACGCTGTCACTCGCGACGTCGAACGGATCCGAGAACTCGGCGCCGAGGCTCTGCCGCGTCGCGTGCAGAAGTTGCCGCAGGTTGGCGCGCCCGCGATCCGGGGCGCTGTCGGACCAGAGCTTGTCGATCAGCCAGCTCCGGTGGCGCCGCATGTCCGGCGCCGAGGCCAGCAGCGCCAGCAACGCCTGCTGGCGCCCGCCCGGAAGCCGCAGGCGCCGGCCGTCCGAAACCGCGAAGCTCAGCGGCCCGAAGAGGCGAATGACCAGGTGATCTGCGTTTCGGTCGGACATGCTGTCGATCCGGTTTCGGGCAAGCGGCTCCCGCCACGCCGAGGCGCATCGGGGTGTCGGGGCCGCACCTTCCTCGAAAGGGTGCGCCGATTTGGCCGTCTTGGCAAGGGTCGGGCGCCTGCCGATGGTCCTCCGGCCCGGGACGGGAGCGCCGATTTTCGACGGGACTCCGCTCCCGGGGGCGGTTTTTTCCGTCGGGCTGACGCCCGCTTGACGCCAGTCTGACGCTTGCCTGACGTGGCAACGGGCACGGTCCTCACGCGTCCAATTGCAGGACGCGGTTTTTCACGAGGAACAAAGTCATGAACATTTTCGGAACAGCATTGGCCGACATTCTGAACGGCACCGGTCAGAGCGATCTCATCTACGGATATGGCGGCGTCGACACGATCAACGGCAACAGCGGAGATGACACGATCCGCGGTGGCGGCGGCGATGACGTGATCTCGGGCGGCTTCGGAAACGACCTGATCCGCGGCGGCAATGGCGACGACGTGATCGACGGCGGCTATGGCATCGACCGGATCTATGGCGGGCGGGGCAATGACCTGATCCGCGGCGGGTTCGACCGGGATTCCGTCCTCGACGGCGGGCGGGGTCATGACACGATCGACTACAACTATACCTCGAACGCCTTCCGGATCGACCTGGCCGCCGGCACCGCCGACAACCTCTTCGCGCCCGGCTCGGAGACCATTACCCGCTTCGAAAGCGCCATCGGCTCGCGCGGCGATGACCGCATCTACGGCACGGCGGGGTCAATTCGCTCTGGGGCGATGACGGCGACGACCTGATCGACGGGCGCGGCGGCAATGACCGGCTCTTTGGCGGGGATGGCGAGGCCCGTCTCTACGGACGCGATGGCGCCGATCGCCTCGAGGGCGGTGACGGGATCGACTGGCTGCGCGGCGGCGACGGCAACGACCGGCTCTACGGGCAGGAGGGTCATGACCGGCTCTATGGCGAGGACGGCGCCGATGTGCTGAACGGCGGCGCCGGTAGCGACTACCTGGTCGGGGGCACGGGCAACGACACCCTCTTCGGCGGGGCCGGCGATGACCGGCTCTGGGGCCAGGACGGGGTCGACTACCTCTACGGTGGCGCCGGCGACGACATCCTGAACGGCGGCTTCGGACAGGACGGCATCCTGCATGGCGGGCGCGGCAGCGATACCGCCGACTATTCCTACAGCGGCGACCGCTGGAGCGTCGACCTGATCAACGGCACCGCCACCAACCTCAGTGCCGGCGGGACCGAGACCCTGGTCAGCATCGAGAACTACAACGGCAGCAGCGGCCGCGACCAGGTCGGCGGCACCCATGGCGCCAACACGATCTGGGGCCGGGACGGCAATGACTGGCTGCGCGGGCGTGGTGGCGACGACAGCCTCTATGGCAATGACGGCGACGACGACCTGCACGGCAATGGCGGCGACGACCGGCTGTTCGGGCATGACGGCGACGACGATCTTTTCGGCGAAACCGGCAACGACGTGCTGAATGGCGGCGCGGGCGAGGACTGGCTGCGCGGCGGCGAGGGCGACAACGAGCTGACCGGCGGCACCGGCGCCGACACGTTCGTCTTCGACGCCTCCGCGCTGGCCTCGGCGGCGGGCGACGTGACCACGATCACCGACTTCGCCCACCAGGAGGACGTGCTGCGCTTCCTGAACGCGGAAGGGGCGAACGGCGCGATGATCGACAGCGTTTCGGATCTCGACACCAACGGCGACGGGTTCATTACCGGTGCCGACGACAACTGGTCGGTCGACGATTTCGCCATCGTCTTCGACGGCCAGACCTTCGTGCAGACCGGCGATCTGCGCTTCCGCGGCGCGACCGGGGATCTCGTCTTGCAGGACGTGCTGAGCATCGACATCAGCGCCGGCGGGCAGGACTACCTGACGGTCGCATAGGGTCTGCGACGTCCTGGACGCGCACAGGGGCGGAGCGTCGGCATGGCGCTCCGCCCGACCTCTCGAGCGCCGGGGCTTTCCGAACCGCTTGCGGCACTCATGGAAAAGGCGCCCGAAGGCGCCTTTCCTGGTTTGGAAATCCGGACCGTTGATCTGGCTTCGACGCCCGGCGATGTGCGGTCCCCGCTCAGCTCGCCTCGTGGCGGATCTGCCCGTCCATCAGGGTCATCACGATCCTGGTCGAGCCGACCTCGGCCGGATCGAGATCGAAGAGGTTCTTCTCGAGCACGATCAGGTCGGCGCGCTTGCCGACCTCGATCGTGCCCGCCAGCGTGTCGAGCCCCAGCTGGTAGGCCGCGTCGATGGTGTTGGCCCGGATCGCCTCGGCCAGCGAGATCCGCTCGTCGGCGGGCGCCAGCGGCTCGGTGCTGCCTTCCTTGCCAAGCTCCTGGCGGGTCATCGCGATCTGGATGGCTTCCAGCGGCTTGTAGGTGCTGTAATGGCTCGCCGCCGGCCAGTCTGTCCCGAGGGTCAGGCGCGCGCCGCTGCGCAGGTGCGAGCCGAAGCGATAGGTCTTCGCGGCGCGCTCGTCTCCCCAGCGCACGCTGGTCACGCCCTTCCAGAAATGATCGGGCACCGCCCATTGGGTCGAGAACTGGCCGATCACGCCCAGATCGGCAAAGCGCGGCAGGTCGGCATCGTCCACCAGCACCAGGTGGGCCATGGTGTGCCGGCGGTCGCGCGCGGGGTTGGTCTTGGTGGCGTTCTCCAGCGCATCGAGCGCCACGCGGATGCCGCGGTCGCCGAAGGAATGGAAATGCATGTCCAGCCCGGCCGCGTCGGCGCGCTGGACGGTGTCCATCATCACGTCGGGCGGCAGGATGGTGTCGCCCGAGATATCCGGCGCGTCGCTGTAGGGGGCGAGCATCGCGGCGGTGCGCTGCGCGTCGCCGCCATCGACGTTGATCTTCAGCACGTTGGCCTTGACCAGGTCGGAATTGAACCGCTCCTTGAGGCCGACCGTGATCGGGACGGGATCGACCTCGGGGTCGAAGTGATGGAACGACCCGATCACCCGGAAGGGCAGCTTGCCGGCCTGTTCCAGCTGGCTGTAGATCTCGAGCCCGTCCTCCTCGGGGATCAGGATGATGCCTGCGTCGAAGAGGCTGGTGATGCCCGCCGCAGATGCCCTCGGCAGCCATTCGGTGACCGCCTCGACCACGTATTCGTCGGTATAGGGCGCCACGCCCATGACCACAGTGAACATCGCCGCGACCTCGACCAGCCAGCCGGTCGGCTCGTTGGTCTCGGGATCGCGCTGGAAGAAACTGAAGCCGGGCTGCGGCTCGGGGCTGTCCTTGTCGATGCCCGCGATCTCCAGCGCCTTCGAGTTCGCCCAGCCGGAATGCCCGTCGATGGCATAGAGAATGACCGGCTTGTCGGGCCAGATCTCGTCCAGGTCCTCCTTCACCGGCCCGGTGTCGGGGAAGGCGGTATAGCGCCAGCCGAACCCGCGGATTACCTCCTTGTCGGCGGACTGGTCTCGATAGGCGCGCAGCGCCGCCAGCGTCTCCTCGCGGGTGTCGAACTGCAGGTCGACGCCGTTGGTGATCACCGAGCCGACGAGCGGATGGATATGCGCCTCGACAAAGCCGGGCATCAGCATCCGGCCCTCCAGGTCGACCTCGCGCATCCCCGGCTTCTGGTAGGCCACCGCGCCCGCATCGTCGCCGACATAGACGATGGTGTTGCCTTCGACCACGACCGCCGGCGCCTGGGGCGCGCCGTCAACCACGGTGTGCACGACGCCGTTGCGGAAGACGATGCCGGTCTCGCCGCCCGCGCTCTGCGCCGAGGCGCGCGAGCCGGTCAGCGCCACCGAGGCCACCGCAAAGGCGAGGCCGGTGCCGATCACCTCGCGGCGCGTCGGGGTGAAGGGGGTCCAGCCATGAACCACCGCTTCCTTGCTCTTGATCGTGATCGCCCATTCGCATGCCAGACACATCGGAAAGGCTCCTTCCTCTTGCTGTGTTTCGGGATCGCCCCCGCCGCAGCCCATCGAGAGACGCGCGCGCCTGGCCCGAGGCCCGGGGCACTGGGGGCCAGCCTACACGGCGCCCCGCCCGGCGGCATCGCGCCGGAACGTCGGGCAAACCCCTTGGACGAGTCGCAAAACCGGCCGTGCGCGCTGGCGTGGACCGGCCGCCGCGCGATGCGATGCGGGCGGCCGGATGGCCGCGCGAGCGCAGGATCGGGGTGCGAAGCGGGGGGCTGCCGCCGGCGTGCGGCGCGCCTAGTCGGAACTGCTTGCGCCTTCAGACAAGACAGCGCGCCCGACCCGGGAGGGTGGGCGCGAGTCCGGCGCTTCGGCAAGATGGTCGGACCGGCGCTTCCGAGGCGGCGCCGACCGTCAGAGAGCGATCTTCAGCCGCAGGCCGAGGATGACATCGGTGTCCAGCGTCTCGAACATCGGCTCGATGACCTGGATGTCGGCGGTCAGGTTCGCCCAGGGCGCCAGGCCGAAGTTGTAGAAGGCCTCGATCCCCTGTTCGTTCTGCAGGGCCAGCCGCCCGGGAAAGCCTTTGAGATCGTCGCTGAGCGAGGTGTAGAAATACCCGAAGCCCATGGAATCGCCCGGGCGCTTGGCCCAGGGGTTCGAGCCCGCGATGCCGATATTGGCCGCCCACTTGATCGGGTTGGGGCTGCCGTCGGAAACACCGATATTGCAGAAGACGCCGAACCGGCGCTCGGCATCGACCGGATCGACCCACAGCGCCTGGTCGAACTGGTAGGTGATCCCCTTCGAGCCGTCCTCGCGCGGCAGCTCCGGCAACAGGCCGAGGATCACGCCGACCGCCGACTGTCCCAGGTCGCGGGTGGCGATGTAGTCGCCGCTGGAATAGACCAGCGTCAGGCTGTGGCTGCCCGGCTTGCCGCCGAAGTCGGTCGGCAGCCGGCCCTGCATCAGCCAGGTCGCGCCGTTGCTGCCGATCTCGTCCCAGCCCAGCGAGGTGGGGGTGTTGTTGGTGTCATAGACGTTGAGCGACAGGATCGGCTCGAAATTCTGCAGATAGGCGATCCCGCCGCCCCAGGTCGAATAGGGAACGGTGCGCACCAGGATCGGGTTGTTCAGGAAGTTGGCGTTCATGAAGCCGTTGAGGCCCATGCCGCCCCCGACATAGGGCTGGTTGGAATCGTCCACCGTGTTGATCTTGCCGAGATAGACCAGGCTGTTCTCGGAGAGGAACTGCGTGACCACGAACGACGTCACGGCGAATTCCGAGGGATCCCCGGTCGGAACCCCCATCGGAAAGACCGGCGGCAGCACCGCGCCGGCGCGCTCGTTGATCGTGGGCGTGTCGCCGAACAGAGCCTCGGCGTGCATGGTCAGGAACAGCCCCGGCCAGAGCCCGGCCCTTTGCCCGTCCAGGTTGACATAGGCATCGAGGCGGCTGCCGAAGGACATGCCCCGTTCCCGGCCGCCGTTCGCCAGCCCCGTCGCGAAACTGGTGCTGAACAGATCGAGCGTCAGGCCGTTCTCGGCCATCTTGTCGCGCCCGCCGCCCCAGTCGCCGGTCAGCGTCAGGCGCTCGGACAGCGCGCCGCCGTAGGTCGGGGCCGGCAGGCCCTGCTGCGTATCGGCCGCATCGCCGGTGATGACCGGCGGCGGGGCAATCTCGGCGAGGGCGGCGCCGGTGAGCACGGCGGTCGCGGCGGCCGCTTTGCAAAGAAGGGCGAGAGATTTCGTCATGGGGTCCACCTGTAAGCCTGTTCGCGTCGCGGGATCCCCGCCGCATGTCGGGCCGGTCCTGCAAGCCTGCCTGCAACCCGCGGACGCCGAGGCCTCGCCCGGGCCGTCAGGACCGGAGCCTTCGACATGCGCGCACCGCGCTCCATGCCTATCAGGGGCCGGCCCCGGGCGGCATGAAGGTGGGACCATCCGCACAGGCCCGGAACGCATGGCAAACCATCGCCCGGACGTCCTGGCACTATCGGGGCATGGCGCGCCGCGCTGGCTCCGGACGCCGTCTCGCAGGATTACTGCTGCGTCCGGGCCGACCGCAGCACCGCCCGGTCCTGGGCCGGGTGGCGCAGCCCGAGTTGCGCGGCGCGGCGCGCCTCGCCGGGTGTGCAACCGTTGATCCGGCGGAACAGGCGGTTGAAGGCCGAGGTGTTGTGAAAGCCGTGCCGCTCGGCGATCATGGCGATCGTCAGCGCGTCCTGGGCGGGGTCGGCCAGATCCTCCAGAACCTGCACCAGCCGGCGCTTCTGCACGTAGCGCGCGACCCCGCCATGGTCCTCGAACATCCGGTAGAGCGACGAGCGCGAGACCTGCGCCAGCTGGCTGATCCGTTCCGGATCGAGGCGCGCCGAGCCCAGGTGCCGCTCGATGACCCGGAGCACCCGCTCGCGCGCGATGCGGTTGAAGTCCTCGGGCGAGGCGTCCTCTCCGGCAGCCTTCGCCAGGCAGGCCCGGATCATGCCCCGGGTCGCATCGGCGAAACTGGCCGCGTCGCTCTCGCGGGCCTCGCGCAGGCGGTTCGGCAGCGCCGCAAGGTAATCCCCCAGCAGTCCCGCCGTCGCGCCGCTCAGCAGGCCGAGGCGCCGCTCATGCGCGGTGAAGGCCCGGCCAAGATCGCTTTCGCGCCGGACGAAGATCGAGACCCATTCGGCCGAGAACCAATGGTCGCGATAGGGCTCGCAGAGGGTCTCGATGGCGACATCGCCCGGCTGCATGACATAGCACTGGTCCTTGGAGAGCGACACGAACCGCCCCGCGCGGGCGACGCGCAACGACCAGTAGTCCAGCCCGTCCCGCGCGACATGGCGCGCGGTGCGCGACAGCTGGATATCGCTGGACCGGCCGTCGATGACCAGGGCATCGCCCAGTTTCCAGGACTCGAAGCGCGCCGAGGCGGCGCGGCAGCTGTCCGGCGTCTTCATGTCATGGAAGCCCGAGTTCAGATAATCGACATAGGCCTCGGTCCGGTGCTGCCGTGGGACATCCTCCGTGTTCACGATTATCGACGGAAGCCTGCCGTCGAAAGCGCGAGAGGATTCGAACAGTGTCAATTCCACGGCCTTGTCAGTCAGGGTCATCATCCGAAATATGTCTTGCGGGGTCAAGACCCAATGACCTTGCGCGCGCGGCTTGGCCCGAGGCAACGGATCGGAGCGTGTTTTTCGGGCCAGGAGAGCGCGCCGAGGTTGGTTGGAGGCCGGGCGTTTCGCGCATCGGTTGAGGCAAGCGCCTCGGGTCCGGTGTCGCGTGGTGGCCATCGGGTGCGCGGGGATGGGGCTGGCCGAGATTTCCCTATCCAACCCGGCGGCATTTCCGGTAACTGGACCGGAAAGGGAGACTGGGATGAAGATCGGGATCATCGGACAGGGGGCGATCGCGGGCTACGTGCGGGCGCATCTCGCGGCGCCGCATGTGACGCTGGTGCGCCCGTCCAGCCTGGCGGGCGGCGACGGCCTGCGCGTCGCCAGTGTCGCGGAGCTGCCGGGCGATACCGCGCTGATGGTCGATTGCGCCGGTCATGCCGCCCTGTCCGAGCATGGGCCGGCGATCCTGGAGCGCGGCATCGGGCTGATCACCGTCTCGCTGGGCGCGCTCGCGGACCAGGCGCTGCACGACCGGCTGGCGGAGGCGGCGCGGCGCGGCGGCACCCAGCTGCACCTGGCCAGCGGCGCCATCGGCGCGCTCGACTGCCTGCAGGCGGCGCGCGTCGGCGGCCTGGACGCGGTCACCTATACCGGCCGCAAGCCGCCCCGCGGCTGGAAGGGATCGCCCGCCGAGGATCGGCTCGACCTCGACGCGCTGACCGAACCGGCCACGCATTTCGAGGGCGACGCACGGCAGGCCGCCACGCGCTATCCCAAGAACGCCAACGTCGCTGCCGCCGTCGCGCTGGCCGGCGCGGGGTTCGAGGCGACGCGCGTGCGCCTGATCGCCGATCCGGGCGTTGACGCGAATATTCACGAGGTGCAGGCCCGCGGCGCCTTCGGCAGCTTCTCGTTCCGGATCGAGGGCGTGGCGCTGCCCGACAACCCGCGCAGCTCCGCGCTCGCCGCGATGAGCGTCGTCGCCGCCATCGAACGCCGCCGCGCGGCGATCACGGTCTGAGCCGCCAGCGCGCGTCCTTGGAGGGCCGGCGCTCCGGCGAGATGAATTTCTCGAAAACGCCTCGCCTGATGCACTGAGGATCGCGCCCGACCCGAGGGTGGGCGCGATCCGGGGCTGCGCCCCGGGGCGACATAGGTAAGGGACAGACCGAAAGGGCGCTTTGTGCGCGCCCATCGAAGCGGGCAGTCGACCCCTCATGGATTATCGGGCGCGCCTTGTTAAGGGGCCCAAGGTCTCCGCCGGAAACACCCCGTGCCGCATCACCGCCTCGTGGACCGCCTGCTCTCAGCCACCGCGCCCGCTGAGCGCGGCGATCTGCTCGGGGCTCAGCCGTCGCGGCTCCAGCCCGCGGGTCAGCAGGGCGAGCCGCGCGCTCGCCTCCAGCTCTTCCATGGCGAAGCTGGCCGCGAAAAGGTCCCGCCCCGCGACCACCGGCCCGTGATTGGCCAGCAGCACCGCCGAGCGCTCTCCGGCCAGCCCCCGCACCGCCGCGCCCATCGCCGGATCGCCGGGCAGGAAGACCGGCAGCAGCTTGACCCGCCCCAGCTGCATGATCGCGTAGGGCGTGAGCGGGGGGAGCGCGTCCTCGGGATCGGTCTCGGGCAGCATCGACAGGGCGACCGAATGGGTGGAATGCAGATGCACCACCGCGCCGGTGCCGCCGCGGGTGGCGTAGAAGGCCTCGTGCAGCGGCACTTCCTTGGTCGGCGGATCGCCGGACAGCAGGCTGAACGCCCCGTCGAGATGGCTGATCCGCCCGGGATCGAGATAGCCGAAGGAACTGCCCGTGGGCGTCACCAGCACCGTGCCGTCCGAGAGCCGCGCCGAGATGTTGCCGGAACTGCCATGGGTCAGCCCCCGGTCGAACAGCGATTTCGCAACGCGGCAGATATCCTCGCGCAGGCGGGCGCTCTCGCTCATGGCCGCGCCATCCGTGCCAGAGCCTCGGCGAAGAAATCCGCGCCGCCGAAATTCCCCGATTTCAGGGTCAGCGCCAGGGGGCGCGTCCCGTCGACCCGCAGCGCCGGAACCCCCGCCGCCAGGCGCGGGCCGATGGCCAGCGCGCGGGCCTCGAGCCCCGCGACCACCGCGCCCGAGGTCTCGCCGCCCGCGACCACGAAACGCCGCGTGCCGGCATCGCGCAAGCGCGCGGCGAGGGACGCGAAGAAACCCTCGATGGCCCCGGCCACGCGCGCCGCGCCGAACGCGTCCTGCGCCGCGCGCACCGTCTCGGGATCGGCCGAGGAATAGACCAGCGGCGACGCCTCCTGCGCCTGCACCCAGGCGGCGACCTCCTCGGCGGTCGCGGAGCCGTCGACCACCGCTCCCGCCGCGATCTCGCGGCTCGGCGCATGATCGCGATAGCGCGCTACCTGCCCGCGCGTGGCGCGGCTGCACGAGCCGGACAGCACGACGCCCGGACCCTCGACCGGTGTCCAGTCCGGTACCCGCGGGACCGCGCCGAAATTCGCCGGCAGGCCGAGCGCGATGCCCGAGCCGCCGCAGAGCAGCGGCGCCCCCTTCGCGGCCGCCCCGATGGCACGCAGGTCTTCGTCGCGGATCGCATCGACGATGAGATGACCACGCTCGGGCAGGGCGGCGCGGATCGCCGCCGCCCCGGCCAGAACCGTCTGCCCGGGCACATGCCCGACCGGGCGCGCGCTCTGCGCCGCCAGCACCCGCCGCAGGTCGGGATCGCGCATCGGGGTCAGCGGATGGTCCTGCATCCCGCTTTCCGACAGCAGCCTGTCGCCGACGAAGAGATGCCCCTGCCAGACGCTGCGGCCGTTCTCGGGAAAGGCCGGGCAGACCATCACCGCCCCCGCCTCCAGCCGGTCCGCCAGCGCATCGAGCACCGGGCCGATATTGCCCTGCGGCGTGGAATCGAAGGTCGAGCAGACCTTGAAGACGATCTGCCCCGCCCCTTGGGCGCGCAGCCAGTCGCAGGCGGCCAGGGACTGCGCCACCGCCTCGGCCACGGGCGCGGTGCGCGATTTCAGCGCCACCACCCCGGCCTCGACCGCGCCGGCGTCCCCCTCGGGCACGCCGATGAACTGGGTCACGGTCAGGCCGGCCTCGGCGAGGGTCAGCGCGATGTCCGAGGCACCGGTGAAATCGTCGGCGATCACCCCGATCTTCATCGCGGCAGCTCCGCCACCGGGCCGGGATCGAGGCGGAAGATCTCGGGCGCGGTCCCGCCCGGAAAGCTCGGCGCGAAGAGCTGGCGCACCAGCGGGTCATGGCCCGGCACGATCAGCCGCACGTCGCTGGCCAGCCGCTCCAGGATGCCGAACCCGTCGAGCATGTCCTGCAGGTCGACCACGATGGGAAAGGGTTTTCGCGCCAGAAGATTCTCGTAGAAATGCGCCGCGTCCGAGGCCAGCACCATCCAGCCCGCCCGGGTGCGCACCCGCACGCATTGCAGGCCCCGCGAGTGGCCGCCGATGCGGTGCACGGTAACGCCCTCGGCGATCTCGCCGTCGCCGTCGTGAAAGATCACCCGCCCGGCATAGACCCGCCGCACCGCCTCGCAGACATGATCGGCGGTGAAGGGCATCTGCAGCACCCCGTGGCACATGCAGGGGCCGGTGGCATAGGCCATCTCCGCCGCCTGCAGGTGCAGATGCGCGTTGGGGAAAAGATGCAGCCCGCCGGCGTGATCGTAATGCAGATGGGTGACGACGATCCGTTCCACCGCCTCGGCGGCGATGCCCAGCGGTGCCAGCGCGGCGCGCGGATCGGCCAGCACCGGCCGCCCCCGCCGCGCGCCCTCGTCCGCGTCATAGCCGGTATCGACCAGGATCACCTCGGTCCCGCGCCGCAGCACCCAGAGGAAGTAATCCATCGGATGCGGCGCATCGTGCCGGTCGTCGAAAAGGAAGCTGTCCGCACGCGTGCGCCCGGCGCGCTCGGCATAGCGCACCGCGTGGACCTCCCAGTCGCTCACGATGTCACCTCGCGATAGGTCTTGACCGCCTTGGCACGGATCATCGCGGCGCTGGCCGCGTCGAAGCCGGTGAAATGCGCGCTGGCCAGATGCGCGGCGAAGGCCTCGGGGCTGGCATAGACCTCGTAGAGGAACACCTCGTCCGGGCGGTCCGGATCGGTGCACACGTCGAAGCGCAGGCATCCCGGCTCGGCCTGCAGGCTGGTCGCGGCATTCGCGCGCATCAGCGGCAGGAAGGCGCCCGCCTCTCCGGGCTGGAGCGTGAACGCGACGGTGACGACGAACATGGGCGCCTCCTCAGAACATCCGCGGCAGGGTCATCGACAGGGCCGGAACATAGGTCACCAGCACCAGCGCGAGGATGGCGGCCAGGTAGAGCGGCCCCATCGCCCGCGCGATGCTCAGCACCCCGACCCCCGAGATGCGCGACGCCACGTAGAGCGTCGCACCCACCGGCGGCGTGAACAGGCCGATCGACACGTTGCAGGTCATGATGACACCAAGATGCACCGGATCAACTCCGAATGTCTGTGCCATCGGCAGGAACAGCGGCGCGGTCAGCAGGATCGCCGGCACCGGATCCAGCACCAGCCCCAGGATCAGCATCACCACGTTGACCAGCAGCAGGAACACCCACGGCGCGCTCGACAGGCGCTGCACCGCGTCGACCAGCACGTAGGGCATCTGTTCCAGCGTGATCAGCCAGCCCAGCACCGAGGTCGCGCCGATCACCACCATCACGATGGCCGAGGTCACGAAGGCGTCGACGATCAGACGGGGCAGGTCGCGGATCGAGAAATCGCGGTAGATCACCATGGTCACGAAGAGGCCATAGACCACCGCCAGCGCCGCCGCCTCGGTGGGCGTGACGAAGCCCGAGAAGATGCCGCCGATGATCAGTACCGGCATCAGCAGCGCCGGCAGCGTGCCGACGACTGCGCGCCACAACTCGGCCGCCGGTGTCACCGCACCGCCCGCGTCGCAGCCCGAGCGCTTGCCGACCCGGTAGCAGACGGCCATGAACAGGAACCCGAAGAGCAGCCCCGGCACGGTGCCGGCGAGGAAGAGGTCGGCCACCGACACGCCGCCGACGAAGCCGTAGATCAGCATCGGGATCGACGGCGGGATGATGATGCCGATGGTGCCGGCGGCGGCCACCAGCCCGGCGGCGAAGGCCGGCTTGTAGCCCTGCCGCGCCATGTTGCGGATCATCACCGAGCCGATGGCGGCGCTGTCGGCGATGGCCGAACCCGAGATGCCGCCGAACAGCATCGAGGCGCCGACCACCACCATGCCCAGCCCGCCGGGCAGGAAGCTGAGCAGCGCCTTGGAGAAATCGATGATCCGCTCGCCCACCCCGCCACGGCTCATCAGCTCGCCGGCGACGATGAACAGCGGGATGGCGATGAAGTGGTTGGGCTCCACCCCGCCGATGAAGTTGAGATAGAGCGCCTGCAGCGGATAGCCCAGATCGAAGACCAGGATCGGCAGCACCGCGGTCACCAGGATCGCCCAGACCAGCGGCACGCCGAGAAAGACGGTCAGCAGGAACACCGCGACGGTGAACAGCAGGATCATGCCGCCGTCTCCGTGCGCAGATCGGCGCCGCGCAGCACCAGCCAGGAGTTGTAGAGATGGAAGACCAGCGACAGGGCGATCCCGACCGGCATCGAGGCATAGAGCAGCCCCACCGGCCAGTAGAGCACGGTGGTCTTCTGCGCCCATTGATGCGACGCGATCGAGGTGCCGTGGACGATCAGCGACACCATCAGCACCGCGATCAGCAGGTTGATGCCATGCTCAAGCCCGCGCAGGGCCCGCGGCCCCAGCAGCGCGGCGCTGATCTCGGTCACCCGCATGTGCGCCCCGCGCGCCATCGCCGCGGCGCATCCCAGGAAAGTGGTCCAGAGCAGCAGGAAGGCGGTGACCTCCAGCGACCAGGCCAGATCGAACCCGGCAAGGCCGCGCAGCGTGGCATTGGCGAAGGCGAGGATCAGGATGCTCAGTCCGCCGATGACCAGGCAGAGGTCGATCAGCCTGGACAGAAGCTGCAGCGCGGCCGGGTAGAGGGGGCGATAATCCATGCGGGCCGTCCCGAAAGGCGGGCCGGAGCCGAAGGCGGCGATGCCTCCGGCCCCGGCGCTGCCATGGCGTCAGTTGGCGGCGCGGATCGCCTCGGCATCGGCCAGCACCGCGTCCACGACCTCGGCGCCGTAGACCTCGCGGGCCTTGTCATAGACGCTGGCCACCGCCTCGCGGAACGGTCCGATCTCGGGGGTGATGATCGTGGCGCCGCCGGCGGCCAGCGCCTCGAGCTGCGAGGCGACCGATTCCGAGACCAGCTTGCGGCTGAACGCGGCGCTTTCCTGCGCGGCGCGCGAGATCGCCTCCTGGTCTTCTGCCGACAGCTTGGCCCAGGTGCTTTCCGCGACGGTCAACGGCAGTGGCGAATAGACGTGCCGCGTCAGGGTCAGATAGGGCGCAACTTCCGCGAATTTCAGCGACACGATGGTATCGACCGGGTTCTCCTGCCCGTCCACCGTGCCCTGCTGGATCGCCAGGTACACGTCGGTCACCGGCATCACCACGGTCTGGAAGCCGATCGCTTCCATGGTCCAGCGGATCATGTCGTTGGGAAAGACCCGCATCTTGCGGCCCACGGCATCGGCCGGGCTGTTCAGCGGGAAGGTGGTGGTGAAGCTGCGGAAGCCCGCCTCCCAGGTCGAGAGCACCCGGATGCCCTTCTCGGGCAGCTTGGCGAATTCGCCCTGCAGCCACTCCGAGCCGTCGTAGAAGGCCCAGCCCTGCTCATAGGTATCGACCAGGAACGGCATCGCGGTCAGGTTCAGCGAGGGCAGGTGCGTCGCGTAGGAGCCGGTGGCCGAGACGGTGAAATCGACGCCGCCCAGTTGCAGCTGCTCGATGGCCTTGGGATCGTTGCCGAGCTGCCCGGCCGGGAAGATCCGCACCTCGTAGCGGCCTTCGGTATATTCGGCGACCTTGTCGGCGAAGACGTGCGCGGCCTGATCGCGCGAGCCGCCCGGGTTGTCGGTATGGCTGAACTTCAGCACGGTCTGCGCCTGCGCCAGACCGGCGCCGACCACCAGGCAGACCGTCGCGGCGGCCGCCCGGATCATCTGTTTCATCGCTCGTTCCATGTGGCTCCTCCCTGAGCGCTCGCTTCTTGTTGCATTATTTTACGTATGCGTTATTTAATGCGCTGTCAACGCCCGGGACGCGTGGGCGGCACGGGCGCCCGGGGACGGGGCCGCAGGGAGAGGGCCGGACATGACCAGGACATTCGAGATCGCGGTCTTCGAGGGCGACGGCATCGGCCCCGAGATCACCGCGCCGACGCTGCGGCTGCTGGGCGCTCTCGCGGCCCGGTCCGAGGCCTACAGCCTGCGCTTCACCCCCGCCCCGGCGGGCGCGGCGCATTATGCCCGCACCGGCGAATCGCTGCCCGCCGCCTCGCTCGCGACCGCGCGGCGGGCCGATGCGATCCTGCTCTCGGCGATGGGGCTTCCGGATGTGCGCTATCCGGACGGCACCGAGATCTCGCCGCAGATCGAGTTGCGCAAGATCCTCGATCTCTTCGCCGGGGTCCGCCCGGTGCGCCTGCGCGCCGGCCAGCCGGGACCGCTGCGCCTGCCCGAGGGCGCCGAGATCGATTTCGTGCTGATCCGCGAGAGCACCGAGGGGCTGTTCTACTCGCAGGGCGCCGGCGTGGTCGAGCAGGACGAGGCGCGCGAGACGTTGCGCATCACCCGCGCCACCTCGGAAAAGCTCTTCCGCTTCGCTTTTGCCCTCGCCGCGCGGCGCAAGGCGGCGGGACGCGGCAAGGGCGTGGTGACCTGCGTCGACAAGGCCAACGTCTTTCGCGCCTTCGCCTTCTTCCGGTCGATCTTCGATGCCGAGGCCCGCGCCTTCCCCGATCTCGAGGCGCGCCATGCCTATGTGGATGCCACCGCGCTCTGGATGGTGCAGAAGCCCTGGGAGTTCGACGTTCTGGTGACCGAGAACATGTTCGGCGACATCCTCTCCGATCTCGGCGCCGGGCTGATGGGCGGGCTGGGACTTGCGCCCTCGGCCGATATCGGGCTGGCGCACGCCGTCTTCCAGCCTTGCCACGGCTCGGCGCCCGACATCGCCGGGCAGGGCATCGCCAACCCGCTGGCAATGATCCTCTCGGCGGCGATGATGCTGGACTGGCTGGGCGAGACCCACACCCTGCCCGCGCTCTGCGTCGATGGCGACCGGCTGCGGCTGGCGGTCGAGACGGTTGTGACAAACGGCACCGCCCTGACCCGCGATCTCGGCGGCCGCGCCTCGACCGAGGCGGCCGCCGAGGCGGTCGCGCGGGCGCTCGCGCCATGACCGGGCTGCGCGTCGCTTGCCTCGGGGCCGGCTATTTCAGCCGCTTCCATGTCGAGAGCTGGCGCCGCATCGACCGGGTGCGCCTTGTCGGCCACTGCGATCTCGATCCGGCGCGTGCCGCCGCCCAGGGTCTGCCGGCCAATGGCGATCTCGAAACCATGCTGGCCGAAACGCGCCCCGACCTGCTGGATATCATCCTGCCCCCCGACGGTCATGCCGAGGCGATCCGCACCGCGCTTGCCCATGGCCTGCGCGCCATCGTCTGCCAGAAACCCTTCTGCCGGGACCTGGACGAGGCCCGCGCCGTCACCGCCGAGGCCGCGCGGGCCGGCATCCCCCTGATCGTGCACGAGAACTTCCGCTTCCAGCCCTGGTATCGCGCGATGCACCGGGCGCTGGCCGAGGGGCGCATCGGCACGCCCCTGCAGATGACCTTCCGCCTGCGCCCCGGCGACGGGCAGGGTTCGGACGCCTATCTGGACCGCCAACCCTATTTCCGCACCATGCCGCGCCTGCTGATCCACGAGACCGCGGTGCACTGGATCGACACCTTCCGTTTCCTTCTGGGCGATCCGGTCGCGGTCTGGGCCGATCTGCGCCGCTGCAACCCGGTCCTCGCTGGCGAGGATGCGGGCTATGTGATCTTCGAGCATCCCGGCGGCGCGCGCAGCCTCTTCGACGGCAACCGCCTGCTCGACCACGCCTCGGACAACCCGCGGCGCACCATGGGCGAGGCGCTGCTGGAGGGCACGCAAGGCACGCTGACCCTGACCGGCGACGGCGCCGTCGCCTGGCGCGGTTTCGGGGCGCGCAGCACCGAGATCCTGCTCGGCCCCGACCCCGCCCCCGGCTTCGGCGGCGACTGCGTGCACCACCTGCAGAGCCATGTCGTCGCGGGCCTGCTGGACGGAGCGCCGCTGGAAAATACCGCCGCGGACTACCTTGCGGTCCTTCGGATCGAAGCGGCAATATACGAGTCGTCGCAAACCGGAACCAGGATCGGGTGGCCCGCAACGTGAGACACCAGGCGTCCAGCTCGACCGCGCAGCGTGCCCAGACCCGGCTGCGCGACATGATCCTCGCCGGCGAACTGGCCGCCGGCACCGATCACCTGGAAAGCGAGCTGGCCGAGCGGCTCGAGATGTCCCGCACCCCGGTGCGCGAGGCCTGCGTGCTGCTGCAGGGCCGCGGGCTGCTCGAGGTGCGCCCGCGCAAGGGGGTCCGCATCCTGCCGGTCTCGCCTGCCGACATGGAAGAGATCTACGACGTGCTGACCGAGCTCGAGACGCTCGCCGCGCGCAAGGCCGCCGAGGCCGGCCTGCCGGAACGCGCGCTGGCGCCGCTGACCCGGGCGCTCGATGACATGGAAACCGCGCTCGCTGCCGACGACCGCGCCGCCTGGGCCGATGCCGACCAACGCTTCCACCACGAGCTGGTGCGGCTGGGCGGCAACCGCCGCGCCATGGACATCGTCGAGATGATGAGCGACCAGGTCGCCCGCGCCCGGCAGACCACGCTCTACATGCGCCCGGCGCCGGACCGCTCGAACGCCGACCACCGGGCCGTGCTGGACGCGATCCGCGCCGGCGACGCGGGCCGCGCCGCCGCCCGCCACCGCGCCCATCGCCAGTATGCCAAGGCGATGCTGATCGAGCTCTTGAAGACCCACCGGCTCAGCAATCTCTGAGGCGCCGTCCGCTTGACCCCACGTCCCAGCGCGGTGCGCAGCGGCGCCCTCCGTCCCATTCCGCTTGCACAGCGGTCGCCGAAGCTGCGACAGTCGCGCCGCATGAGCAAGGGAGTATGGAATGCGGGTGCAGATCAACATTCACGGCGACAAGGACGTGTCGCCCGAGGTGCAGGCCGAGATCGAGGAGATGCTGCGCGACAAGCTGGAGCGGTTCGGCGACCTCTTCACCCGCCTCGAGATCCATATCGCCCGCAATGAGGACGTGCATGCGCGGATGGATGTCTATCGCTGCGGCATCGAGGCCCGCGCCGCCGGCAAGCGGCCGATCAAGGTGCACCACGGCGCAAGGCGCCCCGATCTTGCCGCCGAGGGCGCGGTGGTAAAGCTGATCACCGCCACCGAACGCCGGGTGGCGCGCAAGCGCACGGTCAGCCGCAAGGGCCATGTGCTCTGAAGACCCGGGTGGCGATGGACGCGCAAGGCCTGGCAGCGAGCGCGCTCTGACTCGCCCCGACGGCAGGCACCGATCCCCTGACCTGTTGGCTCCCTTCTAACCAGGGAACCTCCCGAATTCATAAGACAAGGCCACTGGTCCAGGCCATCGCGCGGAACCCTGCCGTTCTGCGCCGCGTTGAGCGTGCAGCAGCCAAAGGGGGCGGGACGATGGGTGATCTGACATGCGATGTGGCGGTGATCGGGGCGGGTACGGCCGGGCTGGCGGCGGAGCATCATGCCCGCAAGGTCGGCGCCTCCACCCTGCTGATCGATCCGCATTTCGCCGGAACCACCTGCGCCACGGTGGGCTGCATGCCCTCGAAACTGCTGATCGCGGCCGGTGACGCTGTCTGGTCGATCCGCCACGCGGAGGAATTCGGCATCGCGGCGAGCCCCCGCATCGACGGGCGCGCGGTGATGGCACGGCTGCGGCGCGAACGCGACCGGTTCGTAGCGGGCCTGCAGAAGGACATCGCCCGCATCCCTGAAGCGACACGGATCGCGGCCTCGGCGGCGTTCTGCGGCCCGGACCGGCTGCGACTCTCCGACGGGCGGACCATAAAGACGCGCGCCATCGTCATCGCGACCGGCGCAGCGCCGGCGGTTCCGGAGGTCTTCTCGGCGGTGAAGGATCGCGTGCTGACCAATGAAAGCCTGTTCGAGCTGGCGGATCTGCCCGCCTCGGTCGGCGTGATCGGGGCCGGGCCGCTGGGTCTGGAACTGGGCCAGGCGCTCGCCCGGCTGGGCGTGCGCGTCGAGCTCTTCGATCTCGGCGACAAGGTTGCCGGGCTGCAGGAGCGCGAGGTCTCGGACACGCTGCGCGCCCTGCTCGAGGCGGAATTCCCCATCCATCTGGGCGCCGGACCCGAGGCCGAGCCCTGCGCCGAGGGTGTGCGGCTGAGCTGGAACGGCCAGAGCCGCGATTTCGAGCGCCTGCTGGTCGCGGCCGGTCGGCCGCCGAACCTCGACGGGTTGGAGCTTGACGCGGCGGGGGTTGGGCGCGACGAAAAGGGCCAGCCGGTCTGCGACCCCGAAACCCTGCGTTGTGGCACCTCGGCCGTCTTCATCGCCGGCGATGCCAACGGCCACCGGCCGCTGCTGCACGAGGCCGCCCATGAGGGCGTGATCGCCGGGCGCAATGCCGCCGCGCTGCCCGATGTGACCGCCTTTTCCCGCTACGTTCCCCTCGCGCTGACCTTCACGCGCCCCGAAGCGGCCGTGGTCGGGCATATCCCCGATCGGGACGAGGACCATGCCAGCGCCGAGGCGCGGTACGACGACCAGGGCCGCGCGCGGGTCGAGGCGCGGCTGGGCGGCCTGGTCCGGCTGCACGCAAGGCGTCGCGATGGCCGGCTGGTCGGCGCCAGCCTCTGCGCGCCGGATGGCGGGCACCTGGCGCATCTTCTCGCCTGGGCGATCTCGGCGAAGCTGACCGTGGCCGACCTGCTGGACATGCCCTTCTATCACCCGACCCTCGAGGAGGGTCTGAAACCGGCGCTCCGTGCGCTCTGCGCCGAGATCGGCGCCGCCGCCGACGAAACCCGCCGCGAGGATTCGCCCTGCGCCTGAGGCGCCGGTCAGCTCTGGCCGATGCGGCGCTCCAGCCGTTCCGCGGTGGCAGCGCCGAGGGTCTGCAGATCGTTGAGCGCCTCGAGATAGGGGCAGGGCCGCTCGAGCCGTGCCGCCATGTCGGCGATCCCGAACGGGGCGGGCCGTGCCATCCCCTCCAGCTCCTCCCAGGTCACCGGCACCGCCACCGGCGCGCCTTCACGGGCACGCAGCGAATAGGGCGCGATGGCGGTGGCGCCGCGCTCGTTGCGCAGCCAGTCGATGAAGATGCGACCCTTGCGTTTGGATTTGGACATCGTCGCCGTGTAGCGTTCGGGCGCGGCGGCGGCGATGACATGGGCGAAGGTCTTGGCAAAGCTCTTCACCGCCTCCCAGCCTTGCGTCCGGCGCAGCGGCACGCAGACATGCACCCCCTTGCCGCCGGTCACCACCGGGGTCGCGGCGAGATCCAGCTCCGCCAGTTCCCGCCGGATCTGGGTGGCGGCGGCGATGACATCGGTCCAGCCGGTCCCCTCGCCGGGGTCGAGATCGAAGACCAGCCTGTCGGGCCGCTCGAGCCGGTCGGTGCGCGCCCCCCAGATGTGAAACTCGATGGTGCCCATCTGGGCGGCGGCGACCAGCGCCTCGGGGCGCGTGGCATAAAGGTACTCGGCGCGCTCGCCGTCCTTCTCCGCGATCTCGATGCGCTGCAGGGCCGCGGGAAAGCCCTTGCCGCCATGCTTCTGGAAGAAGCAGTCGCCGGCGATCCCGTCGGGGCAGCGCAAGAGCGAGAGCGGCCGGTGCCCGGCGATCTCGATCGTGCGGGCGCCGACGCGGTCATAGTGCCGCGCCACGTCGCCCTTGGTGCAGCCGGCCTTGGGAAAGACCTCGCGGCCGGCACTGGTGATCGTCACGCCGGCCACCTCGGCGGCGCCGTCCTTGGGGGTCTCCAGGGTCACCGTTTTCGCCTCCTTGTCCTCGCGCAGGCCCAGATAGCTGCCGTGGCGGATATGACCATCGGCGGTCAGCTCGGCAAAGTCGATCTCGGCCACCAGGTCGGGGCGCACCCATTTCGCCCCGCGCGCGACCGCCTTGGGGACCTCCGCGAAGGGCGAGGTCTTGCGCGGGGTCATGGCGCCGGTCAGATGCTCGAAATCGCTTTCGGAAAAGCCGGTGCCGACGCGGCCCCGATAACGCAGGCCGTCGGGGCCGAATTCGCCCAGGAGCAGCGAGGCGAAAGGGCGCCCCGTCTTGTCCGAGGGCGCATAGCCGCCGATCACGAATTCCTGCCGCCGGGTGCATTTCACCTTGCGCCAGGCCTTGGTGCGCCGGCCGCGATAGGGCGCATCGGCGCGTTTCGAGACGATCCCCTCGCCGCCCGCCGCGCAGGCCCGGGCGAAGACTTCGGGCCCGTTGCCGCGGACATGGGCGCTGAGCCGCAGCGGCCCGTCCTGCGGCAGATCGGCAAAGAGCGCGGCCAGCCGCTCGCGCCGCTCGATCTGCGGCGCCCCGGTCAGATCGGTGCCGTCGAGGCTCAGCAGGTCGAAGGCGTAAAAGACCAGCGGCCCGCCTTCGCCGAGCGCTGCCTGCAGGGCCGAGAAGGCCGAGCCCTTGCCGGTCCTGGCCGCCATGACCTCGCCGTCGATCAGCGCGCTGTCGCAGGGCAGCGGATCGAACGCGCCCTCCAGCGCCGCGAAGCGGTCGGTCCAGTCCTTGCCGCTGCGGGTAAAGAGGCGCGTGCCGCCCTTGCCGAGCGCGGCGAGGCAGCGGTAGCCGTCGAACTTGGTCTCGTGGATCCAACCGTCGCCCTCGGGCGCCGCGTCGACCAGCGTCGCCAGTTGCGGCTTGCGGAATTCCGGGCGCGGCTTGCTGCGGCTGGGGGGCTTGGCGCCCGTCGCCCCCGCTGCGATCTCGGCCATGTTGCGCCCGGTCTTCACCGATGTGCTGTTTTCCTCGGTGAGCGCGTCGGGCGCGTCCGTGGCGAAGGTGTCGCGCTCCTTGATCAGCAGCCAGTTCTCGCGCGCATCGTCGGTCTTCATCCGCACCAGGGTCCAGCCGCCCCGCATCCGCGCGCCGTTCAGGGTGAATTTCAGCTTGCCCTCGGCAAGCCCCGCCTCGGGATCGCCTGCCGGCGTCCAGGTGCCTTGGTCCCAGAGCATCACCGTGCCGCCACCGTATTCGCCTTCGGGGATGGTGCCCTCGAACTCGCCGTAGGACAGCGGATGGTCCTCGGTGCGGACCGCCAGGCGCTTCTCGCCGGGGTCGGCGCTCGGCCCCCGGGTCACCGCCCAGCTCAGCAGCACCCCGTCCCATTCCAGCCGCAGATCGTAGTGCAGCCGCGTCGCCTCGTGCTTCTGGACCAGGAAGCGCAGGCCAGATCTGCGCGCGTGCCCGGCCTTGCCCTCGGGCTCGGCCGTGCGCGAGAAATCGCGCCGCGTGTTGTATTCGTCCAGTCTGTCGGCGGGTTTGCTCATCTCACGACGCCTTCGCCTTGCCC